>NZ_JALCZC010000109.1:0-14060 GCF_022690805.1 Anaeromyxobacter sp. SG66 | reverse complement strand
CCCGCGGAGCCCGGCGCGGCGCGCGCGCAGGGCGGCCTCGGCGAGCGCGACGAGCGCCGCTCCCCAGGCGGCGGCCTCGCCGCGGAAGAGCAGGAGGCGCGCGTCGATGGGGAGCGCCTCGTCGTAGAGCGGCCCGGGCCAGGCGCCGAGGAGCGGATCGAAGAGGAACGCGGCCGGGCCGCGGTAGGCCGTCGCGAGCGTAAAGGCGAGGCTCGCGGCCAGCGCCGCCGCGTAGAGGACGCCCGCGAGGAGCGCTCGCCCTCGCGCGGCGACGGCGGCGAGCGTCGCGACCGCGGCCGCGAGGAGCGCGGAGGGGAGGGCGAGGAGCGGGAAGAAGGCGGCCGCCCGGGTGAGCGCGCTGCAGGGCCCGAGCGCCGCCCGCGCCACGCTCCCGGCGAAGAGGAGGGCGAGGAGCGCGGACAGCACGAGGACGGCGCCGCCGAACGCCGCCGCGGGGGAGGGAGCGGGGCGGTCCGTCTCGGCTCGCACGGCGGCGAGCGCGAGGAAGGGCGCGAGGGCCGCCGCGAGGAGGGCGCCCGCCTCTCCGAGCTCGTACCCCGGCGCGTCGAGGAGGGGCAGCGAGCCGCCCGCGAACCCCGCGGCGAGGAGAGCCACGCCGCCCGCGCGGACCGTGCGGCGGCGCGCGAGCGCGGCGGCGATGTGGAGGAACCGTGGCTCCACGGGAAGGCCTTTGCCGGCGCGCGCTGTCGGCCGCACCGGCTCCGGGATAACATGGCGCGGGATGACGGAGAACCGTGAGCACGCACGCGCGCCGATCGAGCTCAAGGTCGACTACAAGAAGCTGAACAGCTTCTTCGCCGACTACACGAAGAACATCTCGAAGGGCGGCACGTTCATCAAGACGCGCAAGGCGCTCCCGGTGGGCACCCGGTTCCTCTTCCGTCTCACCATCCCGGGGCGCCCGGCGACGTTCGAGCTCTCGGGTGAGGTCGTCCACGCCGCGACGGGCGGCGACGCCCCGGGGATGGGGATCCGGTTCGTCTGGGGGGATTCGCGCGACCGCGCCGAGTTCGAGGCGACCGTCGAGGGCCTCATGTCGGAGAGCCTCGGCCCGCAGCTCGCGCGGAGGCTCCTGCACAAGCCGTGAGCGTGGTCTCGGGGGTCGCCCCGTCCGCCGGGCGACGGCCCGTACCTCAGAACCTCGGCACGTTCTCGAACCGCACCCGGTCGCCTGCGCGGACGCCGCGCGCGGCGCACCAGCCGCCGTTCACCTCGAGCACGTAGCGGCTCGGCGCGCCCACCTCGCGGAGCGTGGTGGTCAGCGGCGCGGCGCGCTCGACGATCCCGACGATCCGCCCGTCGTCGCCGATGAAGAGCATGTCGAGCGGGATGAGCGTGTTCTTCATCCAGAAGCCGCGCGGCTCGCTCTCCTCGAAGAGGAAGAGCATGCCGGCGTCCGGATCGAGCCGCTCCCGCCACATGAGCCCCCGCGTGTGCTCCGCCTCGGTGCGGGCGAGCTCCACGCGCACCGGGTGGCGCGCCCCGGCGGCGGTCTCCACCACCACCCGGGCGGCGGCCGCGGGCGCATCGGTTCCCTTGGCGTTCACGCAGCTGAGGACGAGGAGCGCCGGGAGGGCGCGCACGAGGCGCGGCGTCACCGCGGCACGACACAGAACGACGAGAACGCGATGTCCCCGAGGTAGCGCTCGCGCACCGCGGGATCGAGCGTCCTCAGGAAGTTCTCGTCGGGCAGCAGGATGTCGCAGACGAGCCCGGTCTCGCTCGTGTAGCAGTCCTGGTTCGACACGCACGGCTTGGAACAGTAGCCGCAGTTCTCGCCGTTCGCCGCGTCGCACTTCCTGGCCCAGCGCGAGTCCGAGCTCGCGGGGGACACGATGCAGACGAGGTCGTCGCAGGCGGTGTTGCCGGACTGGAAGTAGTCCCCGATGGCGCTGGTGGGGGTCGGCGGAGGGAGCGAGCTATCGCTTCCCCACTGCAGCGTGCAGGGCTCGCCGACGTCCGGGTTCTGGCACGCGGCGAGCGCGATGATGGAGGCGAGCGCGACGGCGAGCTTGGAGGCGGGGGAGCGCATGGGTCGCGGAATCGTTAGCACGCGCTCCGCCCTCCGACAAGCAAGCGTCCAGGAGAGCGGTCGATAGCCGACAGTCACGTACAGCCGCGTACGCACGCGGTTTTCTGCCGGGCCGGTTCGTTGCCCCTCCACCGCCCTTTGGCTAGGATGCCCACCGGGCGCTGCCCATGCCACCTCATATGAGAACGCTCCTCGCAACCTGGCTAGCGGTCGTGCTCTCTCCTGCCTTGTCGTTCGCGCAGGAGGTGCCCGGCATCGATCTCACCCAGCCGCCTCCTCAGGAGGCGCCGGAGCAGCGGCCACCCTCCGACGCCGAGGAGCAGCCGCCGATGGACCTCTCCCAGCCGGGCGGTGCCCGGGCGGGCGAGCGTCCCGCGGCGGCGCCCGAGAAGGAGAAGAAGGACAAGCGGCCCCTCCTGCCCTTCACGGACGAGGACGTGGCGCTCGGCGATCGCGTGAAGGCGGTCCAGCGGAAGGGCTTCCTGAAGCGCGGCCGGCTCGAGCTCACGCCGATGTTCTCGGCGACCGTGAACGACGCCTTCTACCAGAAGTTCGGCGGAGGCCTGCGGCTCGCCTACAACCTGCAGGACAGCTTCGCGGTCGCGGTGCGCGGCACGTACTACGAGCGGCTGCGCACCGACAACGTCCGCGAGGGCAAGATCGCCTTCCAGAGCCAGCTGCTCACGTCCCAGCTCTACGGGCAGGCGATGCTCGACGGCATCTGGTCGCCGGTGTACGGCAAGGCCTCGGTCCTCGGCTCGGACATCCTCCACTTCGACGTGTTCCTCGCGGCGGGCTTCGGCCTCGTCTGGAGCGCGACGAGCCTCGAGCCTCGCAACGAGGGCCCGCACCTCGCGACGGACCTGGGCGGCGGCGTCCGCTTCTATCCGAAGGAATGGCTCGCCTTCGAGCTCGGGCTCATGGCGACGCTCTACCCGGACCAGCCCATCCTCTCGGTGCCGGGGACCGTCCAGAGCGTGTTCGTGGCCAACGTCGGCCTGTCGTTCTTCTTCCCCCCGCGCTTCGAGTACGTCTACCCATGACCGCGCGCCGCGCCAGAAGCAGCGTCCTCGCGCTCGCCGCGCTCGCCACGCTCGCCGTGGCCGCGCCCCGGGCCGCCCTCGCCCAGACGAAGGCCGACGCCTTCGCGGGGAAGATCCCTCCCGTCTCCGGCCAGCTCTACCGCAAGGCCGGCCGGGTCGAGCTCACCGCCACCGGCAACCTGTCGCTGAACGACGCCTTCTACTCGAAGTACTTCGGCGGCCTGAAGCTCGGGTACCACTTCACCGAGGCCTGGTCCCTCTCCGTGCAGGGCGCCCTCGGGGCCACCCGGCCGACGGGCTCCGCGGTCGTCTGCCCCAAGAACAGCGGCTGCGTCGACGCGAACGACGCCATGCTGCTGCAGGTCCCCGGCAAGCTGCGCCGGATCGTCGGCGCCGAGCTCGCCTGGGCGCCCGTGTACGGCAAGCTCAACGTGTTCGCGGAGAAGGTCGCGCACTTCGACCTGTCCATCCTCGCGGGCGCGGACCTCATCTCGCACGACGAGGTGCTCGGGCCGTCGGACGCCAGCGCGCTGGCGGCGAGCGGGAAGGACCCGGCGCTCGTCAGCACGGTCGGCGGCCACGTGGGGCTCGGGGCGCGCCTGTTCCTCAAGGAGTGGCTGGCCCTCCGCCTCGAGGTGAAGGACTACGTCTACGGCGTGGAGGTGCCCAACAACGGAGCGGGCAAGGACTGGCAGAACCAGATCTTCACCGAGCTCGGCCTCTCCTTCTTCTTCCCGTTCAGCAACCGCCCGCTCCCGTGAGCCCGACCATGACTGGCTCCACCCGCCATCGCCTGTCGTCGAGGGGCCGCCTGGCCGCCCTCCTCCTCGCGCTCCTCGGCGCTCCCGCCGCCCACGCGCAGCTCGGGATCGACCTCTCCGCGCCGAAGAAGGAGGAGGCGAAGCCCGCCAGGAAGAAGGCGCAGGCGAAGAAGAAGCCCGCCCAGAAGACCCAGAAGGCGCCGCCCGCGACGCAGAAGCGCGAGGCGGCGCCGCTCCCTGCGCCCGCGCCCGAGCCGGAGAAGCCGGTCGAGGCGCTCCCGGGCGAGCCGCCCGAGCAGGCTCCGCCCGCGGCGCGCGCCCCCGAGGCGCCGCCGCAGGAGCTCCCCGGCCTGAAGCTCGCGCCGGCGGATCCGAAGGCGACCGCCGTCGCGAAGGAGCGCCTCGCCGCCGCCAAGAAGCTCCTCGACGAGAAGGCGACGGAGACCGCCGCCCTGGCGTTCGACCAGATCCTCCGCGAGCCGAGCTTCGCCGAGGTGCACGACGAGGCGCGCTACCAGCGCGCGAAGGCGCTCGTGCGCATGGGGCTCAACCACTCGGCCCTGGCCGCGTTCGACGAGATCCTCGAGAAGGGCCCCAAGGGCTCGCGCTTCTACCACTCCGCCCTGGAGTGGGTGTTCCACGTCGGGCGCAAGCTCAAGAACGAGCAGCCGGTGCTGAACCGCGTCGCCAAGCACGCGCAGTGGGGCTTCCCGCCCGTCTACGAGGACCGCTTCCACTTCCTGCTCGCGAAGTACGAGTTCGAGCGCGGCCGGGCGCTCGCCGACGCCGGGCGCGCGGCCGACGCGAAGGCGGCGTGGGCCGAGGCGCGGCGGCTCGCGTCGCTCGTCCGCCGCGAGGCCGGCGCCAGGCCGCCGGTTCCGGCCGACGCGCCGTCCGCCGGGGAGGACTCGGGCGACGTATACGCGAAGGCGCGCTTCGTCGACGGGCTCGTGCTGTTCGCGCAGGGCGACGATCCGGCCTCGGTGGAGGCGTTCAAGGAGGTCATCCGCCTCACGAACCCGAAGCGCGGCCGCCACCCGGACCCCGAGCTTCGCGAGCTCGCCTTCCTGCAGCTCGCGCGCATCCACTACCAGAACCGGCAGAACCGCTACGCCATCTGGTACTACGGCAAGATGCCCTGGGGCGGGCAGCGCTGGCTCGAGGGGCTGTGGGAGGCGTCCTACGCCCACTACCGCATCGGCGACTACGAGAAGACCCTCGGCAACCTGCTGACGCTCCAGTCCCCGTACTTCCAGGACGAGTACTTCCCCGAGTCCTACGTGCTCGAGGCGATCGTCTACTACGAGAACTGCCGCTACCCGGAGGCCCGCCGGGTGCTGGAGTCGTTCTCGCGCCTGTACGAGCCCGTGTACCAGGAGCTCGCGAGCATCACCGGCCGGCCGCAGACGCCGGAGGCGTACTTCGAGGTGATCGAGCGGTCCCCGCACGGTCAGGGCGGCGCGATCATGCGCCGGATCCTGAAGGTCGCCTACACCGACCAGAACATCCGCCGCCTCGCGGAGTCGATCGGGGAGATCGACGACGAGATGGACCACGGCATCGGCGGCCGGCGCCCGGAGCTCCGCGAGTCGGCGCTCGCGAAGGATCTCCTCGAGAAGCTGCGCGCCGACAAGGCGGCGCTCGTCCAGGAGGCCGGTGCGCGCGCCCGGGGCAAGCTCGAGTACGAGCGCGACTCACTCCGGACCTTGCTCGCCCAGGCACTGCGGATCCAGATCGAGGTGTCGCGCAAGGAGCGGGAGGCCCTCGAGGGCGCGCTCGCGCGGGGGAGCCAGGTGGAGGTGTTGCGCGACCTCAAGTATTCGACCGCCGTCTCGGACGAGCACCTCTACTGGCCCTACGAGGGCGAGTTCTGGCGCGACGAGCTCGGCACGTACTCGTACACGCTCACGAAGGGCTGCAAGGACCGCCTGCCGCGGTCTCGCGCAGCGGCCCGGTAGTCCCCGGAGAGGAGCCTCGAGGATGCATCGTGCTCTCGTCGCCGGCGTCGCCCTGGCGCTCGGCGTTTCCACGGCAGGTGCAGATCCCAAGGCCCCGCCCCATGAGGCGGACCTCGGCCAGAAGCGCTCGGTCACGCCGGACGCGGCGCTCGGCGGCACGCTCGAGGCGGCGCGCCCGGGGGCCAAGGAGGCCGGCGGCCCGGCGCTCGCATTCGAGTCCTTCCGCAAGGTGATCGAGGTCCAGGTCTCGGACAAGCGGCGCGAGGAGATCACCTCCCTCCGCAAGCTCATCGACCTCGGCGGCGGCTCGCAGGTCGAGACGCCGCAGTGGTACTTCCGGCTCGCCGAGCTCCTGTGGGAGGAGTCGCAGTACTTCTTCTTCCAGGCGAACCGGCGCGACGACCAGCTCATCGCGCTCGGCAAGGGCAACCCGGCCGAGGCCGCGCGGCTCCAGGCGGAGAAGACCGACCTCGAGGGCCAGTCCCGCAAGCTCCAGGCCCAGGCGGTCGCGCTCTACAAGGCGATCATCGCGAAGTACCCGAAGTACCCGCGCCTCGACGAGGTGCTCTACTTCCTCGCCGAGAACCTCTCGCAGCACGACCGCTTCGACCCCGACGCGCTCAAGGCCTACCGCGCGCTCATCGAGCGCTACCCGAACTCGCGCTACGTCCCGGACGCCTGGATGGCGTTCGGCGAGTACTACTTCGAGAAGGCGAACAAGGCCGACCGGAACGGCAACCTGAAGCGGGCGCTCGAGGCCTACAAGAAGGCGTCCGAGTACCAGGAGAGCTCGGTCTACGCCTACGCGCTCTACAAGCAGGGCTGGGTGCACTACAACCTCGGCGAGTACGACCAGTCGCTCGAGCTCTTCCGCGCGGTCATCTACTTCGGGGAGCTGCCGACGAGCACCGTCCCCGCCGACAAGAAGCTCGCGCTCGTGAAGGAGGCGCGGAAGGACTACGTCCGCACCTACAGCCACGTCGGCTCGCCCGAGGCCGCGGCCGAGGAGTTCCGGCGCGTCGGCGGCGAGAAGGGCTGGTGGGACATGCTCCGGTCCCTCGCCGACCTGTACTACGGCGACGGCAAGGATCGGGACGCCATCCTGGTCTACGCGCGGCTCATCCGCGAGAAGCCGCTCTCGCCGGAGGCGCCGTTCTACCAGTCGCGCGTCGTGACCTCCGCCGGACGCATGGGCCGCAAGGAGGCCGCGGTCCAGCAGGCGCACGTGTTCGTGAAGATGCTGCGGGACATCGAGGCGTCGCCCGCCGCGAAGGACGAGAAGGGCAAGAAGGTGCTCGCCGACGCGCGCCGCGACGCCGAGCAGACCCTGCGCATCCTCGCGGTGCAGTACCACAACGAGTGGAAGAAGACGCGCGACGAGCCGGTCGCCGGCTTCGCCGCGTCGGTGTACCGCGACTACCTCGACGTCTTCCCGGACGAGCCCACCGCGTACGAGATGCGCTTCTTCCACGCGGAGCTCCGCTACGCGCTCGCCGACTTCGAGGGGGCGGGCGCCGAGTACGAGCGGGTGGCCCTGCAGGACGTGAAGGCGGTGGAGGCGAAGCCGCCCGCGAAGCCCGGCAAGTTCTTCAAGGACGCGCTCGAGAACGCGGTGTTCGCGTGGGACCTCGTCGCGAAGAAGCTCGACGAGACCGAGAAGCGCGTCCCCACCGATCCGAAGAAGCGCCTCCCCCTCGCCCCGCCGCGCCAGAAGCTCCTCACGGCCTGCGAGCGCTACCTCAAGTACCAGCCGAAGGCCGAGAAGTGGGTCGAGGTCGCCTACAAGGCCGCCAACATCCACTACCGGCACAACGCGTTCGCCGAGGCGACCGACCTCTTCACGCGCATCGCGCTCGACCACCCCGAGCACGAGCTCGCCGGCTACTCCACGAACCTCGTGCTCGACGCCTACAACCTGCTCGGCGACTGGCGGAACGTGAACGGCTGGGCGAAGCGGTTCTACGCCAACGCCGCGCTCCTCAAGGCGCACCCGGCGCTGAAGGACGACCTCGCGCGGGTCATCGAGCAGAGCGCCTTCAAGATCATCGAGGAGCGGGAGAAGGCGCGCGACTACGAGTCCGCGGCCGAGGAGTACATCGCGTTCTCGCGCGACTGGCCGCAGTCGCGCCTCGCGCCGACGGCGCTCTACAACGCCTCGGTCGACTACGGCCGCGCCCACCGGCTCGACAAGTCGATGGAGGTCCGCGAGCAGTTCCTGCAGCGCTACCCGGGGCACGAGCTCGCGCCGAAGTCGCTCTACGACAACGCCGAGGCGTACGAGGCGATCGCCGACTTCTCGAAGGCCGCCGACCTCTACGAGCGCTACTTCCGCGAGTGGAAGCGCGCGGCGGGCGAGCCGCGGGGCGCGCCCCGCCACGCGAAGGCCGCGAAGGGCGCCAAGGCCCCCGAGGCGCCGGCGCAGCCCGTGGCCGCCTACGAGGAGAAGAAGGCGAACGACGCCATCATCAACGCGGCCGTGTTCCGCGCCGGCCTCAGGGAGTGGGCGCGCGCGGAGGCGGCGAGCGAGGCCTACCTCGAGACCTGGCCGAAGGGCGCCGACGCGCCGCGCATCTTCCTCTCCCTCGCCGACCTGTACGGCCGCCGCGGCCAGCCCTCGAAGGAGCTGAAGCAGCTCGAGGAGTACCGCCAGCGCTACGCGCGGGATCCGGACGAGTGGCTCGCCGTCACCCAGCGCATCGCCAAGCTCTACGAGAAGGCGGGCAGCGCGCGGCTCGCGCGCGACACCTACACCGAGGCACTCCACTACTGGAAGCGGAACCAGGGCCGGGTGAAGGACCGCGGCCTGCCGGTGGCCGCGCAGGCGATGTACCTCGAGCTCGAGCCCGAGTTCGTGGAGTACGACCGGATCACCCTGAACGTCGCGCCGAAGCAGCTCAAGGCGCAGCTGCAGGTGAAGGGTCGCAAGCTGAAGCAGCTCGAGGGCTCCTACGGGCAGGTGGTGAAGCTCAAGCAGGCGGATCCGGCCATCTGCGCGCTCTACAAGATCGGCCTCGGCTACAAGCGCTTCGCGCAGACGCTCTTCGACGCGCCCATCCCCCGCGAGATCCGCGGGCAGAAGGCGCTGGTGGAGGAGTACAAGGCGCAGCTCGCGCAGGTCGCGGAGCCGCTCGAGCAGAAGGCGATCGAGGGGCTCGAGCTCGCGATGAACGCCTCGCGTGACTACGGCGTGGTGAACGACTGCGCGAAGCAGGCGACCTCCATCCTCATGAAGTACAAGCCCGACGAGTACGGGCCGTCCCCCGAGGTGCTTCCGCGCGTGGCGCAGCCCGAGACGCGCGACGCGCCGAGCGGCTACGGCATCCTCGCGCAGATCCAGCCGGTCGCCCCCGCGTCCAAGGCGCCGCCGGCTCGCCACGCCGAGCCGTCCCTGCCGCCCCTCCGCGTGACGCCGGCCACGCAGCGCGGCGAGGCGCGCGCCCCGTCCGCCGCCGACTCGCAGCGGCGCGTCGTGAGCGAGGATCCGCTGCCGTCGCGGAAGGAACGCAAGAAGGCCGACGAGGAAGACGAGGACCTGCTGCCGTGACCACGACCCGACGAGTCCTCCCCGCGATCCTGCTCGCCGGCGCGATCGGCTGCGCCGGCTCCCGCCCGCGGCCCACGGACGCGCACCAGGGCGGAGGCCGGGCGTCCACCTCCACGACGTCCGCCGCGCCCGCGGCCGGGGGCGACACCGGCGGTGCGCGCTCCGAGCGGCTCTTCGCGGAGGCGCTGAAGGCCCAGGAGGATCAGCGCAAGCTGGGCGTCCCCACCGACTGGGCGCACCTCGAGCGCAAGTGGCGCGCCGTGCTCGACGAGCAGGAGATCCCCGAGGCCCGCTACAACCTCGGCGTGGCGCTCGAGGGGCAGGGTGACGCGTCCGGCGCGCGGGCGGCCTACGAGCGCGCGCTCGCCGCGAAGCCCTCGCTGCGGCAGGCGGCGGTGAACCTGGGCGTGCTGCTCGAGAAGCAGGGCGACGCGCCGGGGGCCCTCGCCGTCTACGCGCGCGTCGTCCACGACTTCCCGGAGGACGCGATCGCCCGCGCCCGGCTCGCGGCGCTCTACCGCGCCTCGGGGCAGCTCGACGAGGCGTGGCGGCTCGCGCGCGAGGCGCTGCTCCGCGACTCCTCCTCGGTCGGCGCGAACAAGGTGCTCGCGCGCGTGGCGCTGCAGCGGAACGAGCTCGAACTCGCGAACCTCATCTCGCTCCGCGCCCAGAAGCTCGACCCGAAGGATCCCGAGCTCCCCTGGGTGAGCGGGCAGGTGCTCGCCCGCCAGGGTGACGACGCCGGGGCCGCGGCGCAGTACCGCAAGGCCCTCACCCTGTCGGCGGACTACCTCCCGGCGCGGTACGCCCTGCTCGAGGCCGCCACGCGGAAGCAGGCCTGGGCCGCGGTCGCAGAGCACGCGGCGGCCATCCTCCGGGTGGAGCCGAAGAACGCCCCCGTCCACCTGGCCCTCGGGGTCGCGAGACGCCACCTCGGGAAGCCCGACGAGGCGCTCGCGTCCTACGCCGAGGCGGAGAAGCTTGCTGGGGAGACGCTGCCCGAGGTGCACCTCGCGCGCGGGGTGCTCTACATGCGGGTGAAGAACGAGTGCCAGCCGGCGATCGACGCGTTCCGCGCGTACGCGCGCGCCGCCGGTCCCGTCGCCGCCACCGACTCCGCCGCTCCCCGGCTCGAGCGCGAGTGCATGCAGATCCTGGAGGAGAACCGGCGGGCGACCGAGGCGGCGAAGCAGATGCAGCTCGACGCCGAGCGCAAGGCCGCCGAGGAGGCGGCGAAGAAGGCGGGCCAGGGCGCGGCGAAGCCGGCCGGCGCGCAGGCTCCGGCTCCCGAGGGTGCGGGCGCGGCGACCACATCCACACAGGTCCCCGCACGCTGAAGCGAGGAGGCGGGCGCTTCTTGCTCGCTCTGCCACGGTGGTAAGCTTTCGAGAGGAAAGAGGTCCCGAAGATGCGTAACCTTCTCGCCGTCGCAGCGATTGCCCTCCCGCTCGCCACCCTCGCGCAGTCGCGCGAGCCGGCTCAGGCGCAGCGTTCCGGGCAGGAGCCGAAGGTCGAGTACGAGAAGAAGACCGTCATCAACTTCGAGGACGACACGATCGAGGGCGACCTGAAGCGTCCCGACGGCGAGTACGTCGAGGCGCGCCGCAAGGTCGATCACTCGAACCTCATCAAGATCCGCGAAAACTGGCGCGACAAGGTGATGCAGGCGTCCGGCGACCTCTAGGAACCCATGGCCACCCCCATCACCCTCACGGTCTTCCGCGGCGACGAGCTCGTACGAAGCGAGCAGTTCAACCGCGAGATCATCAAGATCGGGCGTCTCGCCTCGGCGCACCTCTGCCTCGAGGACGACAAGATCTCCCGCATCCACTCGGTCATCGAGGTCGCGCCCGACGGCGCCATCTCGATCATCGACATGGGCAGCGCGGAGGGCACGTTCGTCAACGGCAAGAAGGTGAGCCGCGGCGCCCTGCGCGTGGGCGACCAGATCACGCTCGGCGGCCTGCGCATCGTGCTCGAGTCGCCCGACGCCCGCGCGGCGCTGTCGGAGACCGCCGCGACGCCGAACCACGCCGTGGCCGCGCCCGCGGTCGCCGCCGCGGCCCCGGCCCGCGCGAACGGCACGCACGCGAACGGCTCCACGAACGGCAAGGCCGTCCACGCGGCCGAGGCGCCCACGCCGCCGGCGGCCGAGCCCGCCGCGGCGGCGGCTCCTCCCGAGCCTGCACCCCAGAGCGCCGCTCCTGCCCCCGCTCCGGCCCGCCCCGTGGCGGAGCCGGCCGCGAAGGCCGCGCGGACCGCCGCCCCGCGCACGCGCCGCGCCGCCGCGGCCGAGGTCGAGGACCTCTCCCACGAGACCGACCTCGGCGTCGAGCTCCGCGTCCTGTGGGGCGACACGCTCCTCGAGGCGGGCACGTTCGTGCAGCCGAAGGCGCCGGTGCTGCTCGGCGAGAGCCCGAAGTGCGACGTCCGGCTCGAGGGGCTCCCGGTCGACGACTTCCCGGTCCTGCGCTTCGAGGACGGCGAGTACCGCTTCACCTTCCGGCGCGGCATGACGGGCGTCCTGGAAGAGCGGGCCGGCACCCAGACGTTCGGCGAGCTGGTGCGCGCCAAGAAGGCCGCCCAGGACGAGAAGGTCGAGGGCGCCTACTGGATCCCGGTCCCTCGCGCGGGCGCGGTGCGCGCCGAGATCGGCGCGCAGCTCGCGGTCGAGGCGCGGCCGAAGCGGCCGGAGCCGGTGAAGGGCGCGCCCTTCTGGGAGCGCATCAACTACCAGTTCCTGAACCTCTTCCTCGTCCTGTTCTTCGTCCAGGCCGGGTTCATGGTCGCGGCGAACAACTTCCCCTACGACACCGACGTCGTGGCGGACGACCTGTTCAAGAACCCCTCGCGGATGGCGAAGTTCATCATCAAGGCCCCCGAGCCTCAGAAGAAGCTCGACGCGCCCAAGGGCGAGAAGAAGGGCGATCCGGGCGAGATGGCCGAGAAGCACAAGGGCGAGGAGGGTCAGATGGGCAAGAAGGACGCCCCGAAGACCAACGCCCGCTCGGCCCCGAAGGCCATCGACCCGAACGCCAAGGAGATCGTGAAGAGCACCGGCCTGCTCGGCGTGCTCGGGCGGGGCGGCTCGGCGGGCCTCTCGACGGTGTTCGGCTCGGGCGGCCTCGGCGGCGATCTGAAGGGCGCCGTCGGCAACATGTTCGGCCCGGTCGTCGGCGACAGCTACGGGCTCGGCGGGCTCGGCATCCGCGGCTCGGGCAAGGGCGGCGGTGGCTCCGGTGAGACCATCGGCATCGGCGCGGTCGGCACGAAGGGGCGTGGCGGCGGGTACGCCGGCTACGGCACGGGCGTCGGCGGCCTCGGCAAGAAGGGCGATCGCGACGTGAACGTCGCGACGGGCAACGCGGTGGTGATGGGCTCCATCGACAAGGAGCTCATCCGCAAGGTCATCCAGGAGCACTCCGCGCAGATCCGCTACTGCTACGAGCAGCAGCTCGCGATCAACCCCAAGCTGCAGGGCAAGGTCTCCATCAAGTGGATCATCAATGGCGACGGGTCCGCGGCGAGCCCGCAGGTGGACGGGGGCGCGACGACGCTCGAGGACGCCAAGGTCCACGAGTGCATGATGTCCCGCATCACGAGCTGGCAGTTCCCGAAGCCCAAGGGTGGCGGGATCGCAGTGATCACCTACCCGTGGATCCTCCGCTCGTCGGGCGGGGAATAGGAAGACGGCCTTGAAGCGACTCGTCCTCGCCGTGGTGCTCGCGGCACCTCTGCTCGCCCTCGCGCAGGAATCCGCCCCCGCGCTGCAGGAGGACCCGCGCGCGGCGCGGTTCCGCGACGTGGAGCGCGGCTTCTTCATCGGGTTCGAGGTGGGTTACCTCGGCCTCCTCGACACGCCCACCTCGGACCGCGCCAAGTTCCCTTACGCGGGCGAGGGCGGCGGGCGGGCCGGGGGCCTGCTCGTCGGCGCGAACGTCGGCGTGGACCTCGGCAAGCGGATCTCCGTCTCGCTCTACGGGCAGGGGGGGAACGAGCGCGCGAACGACAATTACGGCGCGTTCAGCCTCTACAACGGGGGCCTGGACCTGCGCGTGGCGGTGCTCGGCGCGAAGGACCGGAACGACTTCGAGCGGTTCTACGTGTACCTGCACGGCCGCGGGGGCTACGCCCGCAGCTATCCCGAGGGGCTCTTCGGCAGCGACGACCTGGTGGTCGCCGGAGGACCGGGGATCGAGTACTTCACGCGCCTCCGCCACTTCTCCGTGGGGCTCGCGGGGGACTACGTGTACGCCACCACCGCGAAGGCGAGCGGGTTCGCGGTCTACCCGACCGTCCGCTATACGTTCTAGCGAGCGACCCGCTCCTCGAGAGGTCACGCGGCGCCGGAGACGGCGCCGTTTTTTTTTCGAGTGCGGGATGGATCTGCGGAAAGACCCGTGTTACATGCTCGCCCGCCGCGACGAGATGCAGCGCGCGGCGCGGTTCGAGGCGGAGTAGCTCCTCCTCGAACCCCCGGCGGGACGCGAGGGTGGCGGTAAGGCGGCGTCCCGGCGATGAGGCGAAGCGGCGCGAAGAAAGGCAGTTGACGCGCCCCGGAGCCGATGGTAGATACGCCGCCCTCGCTGACGGAACGGATTGTCCTCGAGACACCGCGCAAGTCAGGCCCGAGCCGGAGACGGATCGGGAGGGTTCGTTCGGTCTTTGAAAACTGAATAGCAAGCCTACGACGGAATGCGG
>NZ_JALCZC010000108.1:0-14215 GCF_022690805.1 Anaeromyxobacter sp. SG66 | reverse complement strand
TCGACCGATGCCCCGCCGCTCCGCCCCGCCCCGCCGCACCGCCCCCGCGCCGCGCCGCGCCGCCGCCCGGCCCGCTCGCGGGGGCGACGCGCGGGTCCGCTCCGGCCTCGACGTGCTCGCGCGCAGCCGGTTCCGGCAGCTCCGGGGCCGGCGCGTCGGGCTCGTGTGCAACCCCACCGCGGTCACGGCCGAGCTCGTCCACGCCGCGGACCTCCTCCACGGCGCGCCGGGCGTCGAGCTCGCCGCCCTGTTCGGGCCCGAGCACGGCGTCCGCGGCGACGCGCAGTACATGGCGGCCGTGGGCGGCGAGCGCGACGCGCGCACGGGGGTGGCGGTCCACTCGCTCTACGGCGAGACGACGAGCTCGCTCAAGCCCTCGCCGGAGGCGCTCGAGGGGCTCGACGCGCTCGTGTTCGACATCCAGGACGTGGGCGCCCGCTACTACACGTACCAGGCGACCATGATGCTCTGCATGGAGGCGGCGGCCGACGCGCGCGTGCCGTTCGTCGTCCTCGACCGCCCCAACCCGATCGGCGGCGTCCTCGTCGAAGGGCCGCGGCTCGCCCCGGGCTTCGAGAGCTTCTGCGGCCTGCACGATCTCGCGCCGCGCCACGGCATGACGATCGGCGAGCTGGCGCTCCTGTTCCGCGCCGAGCGGAAGCTCGACCTCGATCTCGAGATCGTCGCCTGCGAGGGTTGGCGGCGCGGCGTGGGGTTCCGCGAGACCGGACTGCCGTGGGTGTTCCCGTCGCCGAACATGCCGACGCCGGAGACCGCGCTCGTCTACCCCGGGATGTGCCTCCTCGAGGGCACGAACCTCTCCGAGGCGCGCGGCACCACCCGTCCGTTCGAGCTGTTCGGCGCGCCGTGGCTCGACGCGCACCGGCTCGCCGAGGACCTCGCGCGCGAGCGCCTCCCCGGCGTCCGCTTCAGGCCGGCGAGCTTCGTCCCGACCTGGGACAAGCACGCGGGGGTCCGCTGCCACGGCGTCGAGCTGTTCGTGACCGACGCGGCGCGCTTCCAGGCGTTCCGGGCCGGGCTCGCCTGCGTGCTCCACGCGCGGGCGCAGGACCCGGCGCGGTTCGCCTGGCGCACCGAGCCCTACGAGTTCGTCGCCGACGTGCCCGCGTTCGACCTGCTCTGCGGGTCCGCGCGCGAGCGCGAGGGCCTCGAGGCGGGCGCCACCGTCGCGGAGCTCGCGCGCGCGTACGCCCCCGAGGAGCGGGCGTTCGCGCGCCGCCGCGCGGCCTACCTCCGCTACGCGGGCTGAGGTAGGCTCCGCTGCCGGGACGGAGGGACGGGCGAGGAGGGTGACTTGAGGATCGGGCTCGCGAGCGACACGCACGGAAACCTCGACGCGCTCCTCCGCGCCTTCGAGCGCTTCGAGCGCGCCGACGCCGATCAGGTGTTCTTCCTCGGCGGGCGCCACTCCGACGTGGACGGCGTCCTCGCCCGGCGCCGCCGCGGGACGCCCGACCCGCTCGCCGCGCGCATCGTGCGCGTCGCGAGCCGCGCCTGCCCGGAGGCGGCGAGCGGCGAGGCGCCCACGACGCACGTCGACCTCGTCGAGGGCCGCATCTGCTGCCTCGTGCACGACAAGGCGGACCTCTCCCGCGACGACATCGCGAACGCCTCGATGTTCTTCCACGGGAACAGCGCGCGCGCCGCGATCGTGCAGATCGGCCCGCGCTGCTTCGTGACCCCGGGGCACCTGCGCGGCGAGGCCCCCGCGGACGCGCCTCCCACGTTCGGCCTGGTCGAGCTCAGCGATCGCGAGGTCGTCCTCACGGTCTACTCGGCGGACGGCGCGGAGCTGCGCACGGAGCGCTGCGCCCCGGCGGCGCAGGGCCGGATGTCGGTGAAGTGATGGCGCGGCGGCCGCCGGGCGGGGCGCGGGCGCGCGCGGGCGAGGGCAGGGCGGTCGCGATCCTCGGCGGCTCGTTCAACCCGCCCCACGTCGCGCACCTCATGGCCGCCTACTGGGCGCTCGCGACGCAGGACGTCTCGGAGGTCTGGCTCCTCCCCGCGTTCCGCCACCCCTTCGGCAAGGCGCTCGCGCCGTTCGAGGACCGCGTCCGCATGTGCGAGCTCGCCGCGCGCGCGATCCGCGGCGTGGGCGTGTGCACCGCCGAGGCCGAGCTCGCGGCCGATCCCCTCGTCGGGAAGACCGCGCGCACGCTCGAGCACCTCCAGGCGAAGCACCCCGACCACCGCTTCACGCTGGTCGTCGGCGCGGACATCCTGCCGGACACGGACAAGTGGTACCGCTGGGACCGCGTCCAGGAGCTCGCCCGCGTCGTGGTCGTCGGGCGCGAGGGCTACCCGCCGGTCGCAGGCGCGCCGACGCTGCCGGCCATCTCGTCCACGCTCGTCCGCGAGCGGATCGCGCGCGGCGAGGACGTGTCCGGCCTCGTGGCGAGGAGCGTGCGGGAGTACGTCGAGCGGACCGGATTGTACCGTTGAGGGCGCGGGGGACGACGGCTTCACCTCGTCCGCGATCCCGCGCTCCGATGGACACCGGACGGCCCCGGCAGCGGCACGAGGGGGCGCGTCGCCCGCCCGGCGTGCGGCGCGACGGGTTCCGACCGCTCGTGGCGCCCACTCTCCCTCATCCGGCCTGGGCCGGGGGCGGGTCGACGGGAGGCGGTCGCGTCGAGGTCGGCGTGGCGCCCCGCCACGGCAGGGCGGGGACGCGCGCCTCGCCCGATCGGCTGCGGGATCCCGGCTCCTCGCGCAGGAGCTGCAGCGCGCGGAGGCGAAGGTGTCCGCCGACGCGGGACAAAAGCGGCTCCAGCTGCGGCCGCGGATCGCACGCGAGGCGCCACAGGAGCGCGGCGAGCTCCTCGCCGCTCAGGTGATCGCGCTCTCGCGACCACCACTCGGCGATCTGCATCATCGGGCAGCGCGCGAGGCTGGCCTCGACGTCCTGCGTCCGGCCCTCGAGGAGGTGCTCGACCGCCTCCGCGAGGGCGCAGGGCACGGTGCATCCCACGAGCAGGCGCACGCGCAGCGCGTCCTCTCGGTCTCCCTGGTGCTCTCGGTGGTCGATCCGCTCGAGGACGTGCTCCACGTCCTCCCGGCGGAGGAGCACGCCGGTGGCGAGGGCGAGGTCCGCCGGATCCACCTCCCAGATGCGGCGCGACGCATTCGGCCGCGGGGACCGACCCCCTTGCCCGGCGGACACGGCCGTGGCGGCGCCCTCCCGCTGCGCCTCGCGGAGCAGGGCGCGGGCGGGAGAGCTCGAGCGGCCCTCACCGATAATGAGATTCATTCTCATGATGGTGACGATACGCCCGGCGCAGGCGGGAGTCAATCGTCGCCCCCCGAGGCGGCGGCCCATCGATTCGATCGCGACGGCGGCGCACGCTGGCTGGCCGCGCCGGTCAGACTCCTCCGCTGCTCGGTCGTCGTGACCCCGGCTCGCGGCGCCATCGCACGGCTCGTGACGCGACCCGATCGACGGCTCCGCGCTCGCGCGCCAGGGCCGCGAGCCACCCCGCCGCCGCTCCACCGGCGACGAGAGGACGCCTCCGACCTCGAGGCCCGGCGCGCCCGGAGGCGGGGCGGTGTTCACGCCTGGAGTGTTGCGGCGGGCCGGCGCGCGGTCAAACTCCGTCCATGCCCGAGTCCCTCCGCACGCGCCTGCAGCGGTACGGCTTCAACCTCTTCCCCGCCTACCGCGGGACGGGCGCGCGGGTGGCGTTCATCGCGCACGACTGGCGGGAGGTGCGGGTGGAGCTCCCGCTCTCGCGCCGGACGCGCAACTACGTGGGGACGATCTTCGGGGGGTCGATGTACGGGGCGGTCGACCCCGTCTACATGCTGATGCTCATCCGCTGCCTGGGCGCGGGCCACGTCGTCTGGGACAAGGCGGCCACGATCCGCTTCCTCCGGCCGGGACGGTCGACGCTGCGCGCGACGTTCAGGCTGCCGGTCGAGGAGACCGACGCGATCCGGGGCGCGCTCGAGACGGAGCGCTCGGTGGACCGGGTCTACAGGGTCGAGCTCGTGGACGGGCAGGGGACCGTCTGCGCGGAGGTGGAGAAGACCGTCTACGTGCGGCGGCGCGCGGGCGGCGGCGGAGGCGGGGCCGGGGCGCTGACGGTCAGCGGCGCGGCGCGCGCGAGATCCTGAGCGCGCCGCTGCCGGCGTCCACGAGCGCGACGTCGCCCGGCGCGAGCTCGCCGGCGAGGATCTTCTCGGCGAGCGGCGCCTCGACGTGCCGCTGGATGGCGCCGCGCATCGGGCGCGCGCCGAGCGCGGCGTCGAAGCCGCCGTTCTCGACGAGGAACGCGATCGCCTCGTCGGTCGCCGCGAAGCGGATCTTCCGCTCCGCCTCGAGCCGGCGGGAGGAGTCGGCGAGCAGGAGCCGCGCGACCTCGGCCACGTCGGCGCGCGAGAGCGCCGAGAACGAGACGCGCTCGTCGAGCCGGTTCCAGAGCTCCGCCGGCACGGCGCCGCGGGCGGCCTGGAGGACGCGGTCCTCGCGGGGGAGGACGCGCTCGGCGGCGCCGAACCCCATCGCGCCGGCGGAGGTGCGCGTCGCCTCCTCGGCGCCGAGGTTCGAGGTGAGGATGACGACGGTGTTCGAGAAGTCGACCTGGCGGCCGCGGCCGTCGGTGAGCCGCCCCTCCTCGAGGATCTGCAGGAGCAGCATCTGCACGTCGCGGTGCGCCTTCTCGATCTCGTCGAGCACGACGACCGAGGCCGGCCTGCGGCGGACGGCGTCGGTGAGCTGGCCGCCCTCGCCGTAGCCGACGTACCCGGGCGCGGCGCCCACGAGCCGGGCGACCCCGGTGGTCTCGGCGCACTCGCTCATGTCGAGCTGGACGAGCGCGTCGCGCGCCCCGTAGAGCGCGTCGGCGAGGGCGCGGGCGAGCTCGGTCTTCCCGACGCCGGTCGGTCCGAGGAAGAGGAACGAGCCCATGGGCCGGCGGGTCGCGAAGCCCGCGAAGTTCCGCTTCAGCACCGCCGCGACGCGAGCGATGGCGGCTGCGTGGCCGACCACCCGCGCGCGGAGGGCCGCCTCGAGCCCGAGGATCCGCTCGCGGTCGGAGGCGAGCAGCCGCGACTCGGGGATGCCCGCCATCTTCGCGACGGTGCGGGCGACGTCCGCGGCGTCCACCTCGGCCGCGCCCGCGCGCGAGGCGCGGGAGCCAGCGAGGTCGAGCGCGGCGACCGCCTTGTCGGGCAGGAAGCGATCCGTGACGTAGCGCGCCGAGAGCGAGGCGGCCGCCTCGAGCGCGCCCTCTGCGAAGCGCACGCGGTGGTGCTTCTCGTAGCGCGGCGCGAGCCCGCGCAGGATCGTGACCGTGTCGGCGATGGACGGCTCGCGCACGAGCACCGGCGTGAAGCGGCGCTCGAGCGCGGGGTCCTTCTCGATGTGCTGGCGGTACTCGTCGTGGGTGGTGGCCCCGATGCAGGGGAACTCGCCGCGCCCGAGCGCCGCCTTGAGCTCGTTCGCCGCGTCCTGCGGCCCCTCGCCCGTCGCGCCCGCGCCCATGAGCGTGTGGATCTCGTCGATGAAGACGACCACCCGGCCCGCCGCGCGGCGCACCTCCTCCTGGATCCCGAGGAGCTTCTCCGAGAACGCGCCGCGGAGCTGCGTCCCGGCCACCACGCTCGCCATGTCGATCTCGACGACCACGCGGTCGCGCGCGCTCGCGAGCAGCCGCTGCGCGATCCCCTCGACGATGGCCGTCTTGCCGACGCCGGGCTCGCCGACGAGGAGCGGGTTGTTCGTGCGGCGCTTGCCGAGGACGTCGATCGCCTCCTCGACCTCCTGCTCGCGGCCGACGAGCGGATCGAGCCGCCCCGAGGCGGCGAGCTCGGTCAGGTTCCGCCCGAGCTGCGCGAGCCAGGGGAACTCCTTGGGGTCGAGGGCGTGGGGGGAGCGGCGGGCGCGGGGAGCGGAGGGGGCACGGCTCGAGGTCTGGGTCGAGGTCGAGGTCGGGGTCGGGGTCGGGGTCGGGGTGGGGGTGGGGGTGGGGGTGGGGGTCGAGGTCGGGGCGGGGGTCGAGGCGGACGTCGGGGTCGCGTTCCCGAGGGCCTGCTCGAGGTCGGCCTCGAGCTCGCCGTCTCGCCTCGGATCCGCCGTCCGGCCGCGCGCCTCGCTCCGCCGCGGCGGGACGACCGGCTGCGCCGGGCGCACCTGCACCGGCTGCAGCTCGCGGAGCCGGCGGGGCATGCGCGCAGTGAAGTAGGAGAGGGCGACGTTCCGCAGGGTCGAGAGCTGGAGCCCGCACGCGCCGAGGAGCTGGTGGGCGGCGCTCGCGCGGACCCGGCCCATGGCGATGAGGAGGTGCAGGCAGTCGACCTCCTCCGCGCCGACCGACTCCGCGACCTCGCGCGACCGCTCGCGCAGGTCGCGCAGGACGCCCTCCGCCTCCTTGGGCTTCCCGGTCATCGCCGCGAGGATCCGGTCCTCGTCGATGCCGCGCTCCTTGAGGAGGATCTCCGCCCGGTTCGGGACGGTGAAGAAGGCGAGGAGCTGGTGAGCGCTGGTGAGCTTCTGGTTGACGCTCGCCGCGATGTCCGCGGCCTCGGCGACGACCTGCGCCAGCTCCATCGACTCGATGACCGGGGGCATTCGAGGGGACGATGCGATATCGTCCGGAAGGGGTCAATTTTCCCGCCGATCCGCTATGTTTCACCGGCATGCGCCGCCTCCTCGCCACCGCCGTCCTGCTCCTCGCCGCCTGCCGCACCGCGGCCCCGCCCGCGCTCGTCACCGAGCGCCAGCCCCCGCTCGTCGCGATCCCCCCGTCGCCCAAGGTCCCCGAGCCGCGCATCGCGCTCGTCCTCGGCGGAGGCGCCGCGCGCGGCTTCGCCCACATCGGCGTGATCCGCGTCCTCGAGCAGGAGCGCATCCCGGTGGACCTCGTCGTCGGGACGAGCGTCGGGAGCCTCATCGGCGCGCTCTACGCGAGCCACAAGGACAGCTTCGAGCTCGAGTGGACCGCGTTCAGGCTGGAGCGGGACGACCTCTTCGACTTCGGCCTCGTGAACGCCGTCGTCGGGATGGGCTACGCGAAGGGCGAGAAGCTCGAGCGGTTCGTCCGCGAGAGCGTGAAGCAGCGGGACATCGAGCAGCTCCGCGTCCCCTTCGCGGCCGTGGCCGCCGACCTGAACTGGGGCCAGACCGTGGTGCTCGACAAGGGCTCCGTGGCGCGCGCGGTGCGGGCGTCCTCGGCCATCCCCGGCGTGTTCGAGCCGGTGGAGCACCAGGGCAAGCTCCTCGTGGACGGCGGCGTCGTGGACAACATCCCCATCGACGTGGCGAAGGCGAAGGGAGCGGACCTCGTCATCGCGGTGGACATCGGGGCCGACGTCGGGAACACGAACATCAAGAACGTCGTGGACGTCATCCTCCAGGCGTCCGACATCATGTTCGCCGTGAACGTCGGGTTCCGGCGGCAGGGCGCGGACGTGCTCGTCCAGCCGAAGGTGGGCGGCGTGGGCATGCTCGACTTCACGAAGAAGAAGGACTGCATGCTCGCCGGCATCCAGGCCGGGCGCGAGGCGGTGCCGCGCATCCGCGCCGCGATCGACGCCTGGAAGGCGCGCAAGGCGCTCGAGGCGCGGCCGCGCGGCTGACCCCAGGGCGAGTGACGGCGTCCCGAGCGCCGGAGCGGGCGCGCTCGCGTGAGGGGGACGCGCCGCGGCGCTGGATCGCGCGCCGCGGCGCGGGTTAAGTACCGGCCCCATGCCCGCGCCCACGCGCTTCGACGCCCGCTACTACCGCCGGTTCTACGGCGGGCCAGGAAAGACCCACTCCGCGAGCGAGATCGCGCGCCTGGCGGCGGGCGTGGACGGCCTCGCCGCGTGGCTCGGCGTGGAGCTCCGCTCCGTGCTCGACGTGGGCGCCGGGACGGGGCTGTGGCGCAGCTGGTTCCGCCGCCACAGGCCCGAGGTGAGGTACCGCTCCATCGAGGTCTCGCCGTACGCCTGCGAGCGCTACGGCCACGAGCTGCGCGACATCTCCCGCTGGCGCGCCCGGGAGCGCTTCGACCTCGTCGTGTGCCACAGCGTGCTGCAGTACCTCGACGACGCCGCGGCCGAGCGCGCGCTCGACAACATCGGCCGCATGTCCCGCGGGCTGCTCTACCTCGAGGCCGTCACGCGGAGCGACCTCCCGATCCTGGACCTCGAGAAGTCGGACACGCAGATCCACGTGCGGAGCGGGGCCTGGTACCGCAGCCGGCTCGGGCGCCACTTCTTCCAGGTCGGCGCGGGGCTGTGGGGCTCGCGGAGGAGCCCCATCCAGCTGTTCGACCTCGAGGGGCCGGGCGCGCTCGAGAGCCGCCGGTAGGCCCGAGCTAATCCAGCCCGCGCGCCCACAGCTCGTCCTCGTCGAGGCCGAGGAAGTGCCCGACCTCGTGGACGAGGGTCACGCCGATCTCCTCGATGAGCTCGTCGCGGCTGCGCGCGAACCGCTCGAGGTTCTTCTGGAAGAGCACGATGGCCGAGGGCAGGTGGCTCCAGGGATCCATCGAGACCTTCTGGCCGTAGGGCGCGCCGCGGAAGAGGCCGAGGATGGCGGGCGAGAGGGGCGGGTCGGAGGCGCGGAGGTCGTCGTCGGCGGGGAGGTCCTCGACCGTGATCGCGACGTTCGAGAGGTAGCGCCGGACCTGCTCCGGGATCGAGGCGAGCGCGGCCTCGACCGCCTCGTCGAACGCGCGCGTCGAGAGCGCGATCGGCTCGGGGAAGCCCTCCGGGTCGAGCCTCCGCGCGCGGGCGAACCGGCGCCGCGCCTCGTCGGGCGCGCCCTGCCGCTCGGCGACGAGGCCGAGGTGGTGCTGCGTCCAGGGCTCGTCCGGATCGAGGGCCTCGGCGCGGAGGAGCGCGGCGCGCGCCTCGTCGAACCGGCAGAGCTCGTACAGCGCGAACCCCTGCTCGACCTTCACCTCGATCGCGTCGGGGAGCGCCGCCTCCGCCTCGGCCAGCTTCTCGAGCGCCGCGCGCGACTCGCCGAGCTGGCTCAGCCCCGCGCCCTCTAGCCAGGCGAACTCGCCCATCAGCGCGGCCTCGCCCGCCTTCCGCGCGAGCCGCGCTCCCCGCCGGGCGAGCTCGAGGCCGCGCTCGACGCGGGCGCGGTCGCCGTCGTCCTCGCCGCCGCCGTTCACGTGGAAGTCGGCCGCGCCGAGGAGCAGGTCGAGGTCGTCCTTGCCCACCGCGAGCGCCGCCTCGTACGCCTCGCGGGCGTCCTCCGCGCGCCCGAGCTCCGCGAGGGCGGCGGCGCGGTACTGGAGCGCGGCGACCGACCGCGGCGACGCGCGTAGCGCCTCCTCGGCGCGCGCGAGGGCGTCCTCGAAGCGGCCGTCCTCGAAGGCGTCGCCGGCGGCCTCGACGAGCGCCTCCCCGGGATCCGGGCGGGCAGGGGACATGTCAGCGCTCCTCTCGGCGGTGGCTCACGGGCGCGGCAGTAACGGCCGGGCGGCCGCCTGTCAAACCGGGATCCCCCGCGTGGGGATGGCGCGTGTTCACCCGGAGAGCGGTCGACGACGGGGCCCGGGAGCCCGCTTGACCGAGGTCCGCTCACGGTTATCTTAGCGGCCGCCCGGGGCGACTGCCAGCGCGCAGACCGGGTGAATTCAGCGAAACCACACGGATTTTCGACAAAGGAGCCTTCGCCCATGCCGGCCAAGGAGATCGCATTCCACCAGGGGGCCCGCGAGGCCATCCTCCGCGGCGTCCAGACGCTCGCCGAGGCGGTCGCGGTGACGCTCGGCCCGAAGGGCCGCAACGTCGTCATCGAGAAGAGCTTCGGCTCTCCGACCATCACCAAGGACGGCGTCACCGTCGCGAAGGAGATCGAGGTCGAGCCCAAGTTCGAGAACATGGGCGCGCAGATGGTCCGCGAGGTCGCGTCCCAGACCTCCGACAAGGCGGGCGACGGCACCACCACCGCGACCGTGCTCGCGCGCGCGATCTACGAGGAAGGCCTGAAGCTCGTCGCCGCCGGCCACAACCCCATGGATCTGAAGCGCGGCATCGACCGCGCCGTCGAGGTCATCGTCGCCGAGCTCAAGAAGCTCTCGAAGCCCACGCAGGGCAAGAAGGACATCGCCCAGGTCGGCACCATCTCGGCGAACGGGGACGAGACGATCGGCAACATCATCGCGGAGGCGATGGAGAAGGTGGGCAAGGAGGGCGTCATCACCGTCGAGGAGGCGAAGGGCCTCGAGACGACGCTCGAGGTGGTCGAGGGCATGCAGTTCGACCGCGGCTACGCCTCGCCCTACTTCGTCACGAACCCGGATCGCATGGAGGCCGTGCTCGAGGACCCGTACATCCTCATCACCGAGAAGAAGATCTCGGCGATGGCGGACCTCATCCCCGTGCTGGAGCAGGTCGCCCGCTCCGGCAAGCCGCTCCTCATCGTCGCCGAGGACGTCGAGGGCGAGGCGCTCGCGACGCTCGTCGTGAACAAGCTGCGCGGCACGCTGCACGTGGCCGCGGTGAAGGCGCCCGGCTTCGGCGATCGCCGCAAGGAGATGCTGAAGGACATCGCGACGCTCACCGGGGGCAACGTCGTGGCCGAGGAGCTCGGCATCAAGCTCGAGCAGCTCGGGCTCAAGGACCTCGGGCGGGCGAAGCGCATCACGATCGACAAGGACAACACCACGATCGTGGACGGCGAGGGGAAGCGCGCGGACATCGAGGCGCGCATCAAGCAGATCCGCGCGCAGATCGAGGAGACCACCTCCGACTACGACCGCGAGAAGCTCCAGGAGCGGCTCGCGAAGCTCGTCGGTGGCGTGGCGGTGATCAACGTCGGCGCGGCGACCGAGACGGAGATGAAGGAGAAGAAGGCCCGCGTCGAGGACGCGCTGCACGCGACCCGCGCGGCCGTCGAGGAGGGCATCGTCCCCGGCGGCGGCGTCGCGTACCTCCGCTCGCTCCAGGCGCTGAAGAAGCTCAGCGTCCCCGAGGGCGATCAGCGCTTCGGCGTGGCCATCGTCCAGAAGGCGCTCGAGTACCCGGCCCGCCGCATCGCCGAGAACGCCGGCTGGGACGGCGCCGTGGTGGTCGCGAAGATCAACGACGGCAAGGGCGCCCACGGCTTCAACGCGGCGACCGAGGTGTTCGAGGACCTCGTGAAGGCGGGCGTCATCGATCCGACCAAGGTCTCCCGCACCGCCCTCCAGAACGCCTCGTCGGTCGCGAGCCTGCTCCTCACGACCGAGGCGATGGTGGCCGAGAAGCCCAAGAAGAAGTCCGCGGCCGCGCCCGGGGGCGGGATGGGTGGGATGGAGGACATGGATTATTAAAGCCGCCGCAACCTCGCGGATTCGCTCGGGTGACGCGCGGCGCATTGACGGTCCGTCACGGACCAGGTATGTACCGCGAATACGGGACGCGGCGTCGGGAGAGAGGCCGCGCCCCGGATGACGAGGGCAACCGTTACTACGCGCTCTGCCGGGCGGAAACTGGGTGTCGTCGTCAGCGGGGCCGAGGGCGAGAGCTCTCGGCCCCGTGTGTTTCTCGGGAGGGCTGCTACGCCCGCTCGCGCTCGCCCGCCGGGACGGGCGGCAGGTCCTTCGAGGCGATGTACACGACGTTCCGGTTCGAGCGCTTCCCGCGGTACATCGCGCGGTCGGCGAGGTCGAGCAGCTCGGCCTTCGCGGACGCGTGCTCCGGGAAGCTCGCGAGGCCGATCGAGGCCGTGACGCGGACGCGCTGCCCCTCGTGGGAGAGGAAGCGGTGGTCCTCGATCGCGCGGCGGATGCGCTCGGCGACCTTGAGCGCGCCGCCCGAGTCGATGCCGGCGAGGATGACGACGTACTCGTCGCCGCCGTAGCGGACGACGACGTCCTCCTCGCGCACGCACGCGCGCAGGACGCGCCCGACCTCGACGAGCAGGCGCGAGCCGGAGAGATGCCCGTGCTGGTCGTTCACGGCCTTGAAGTGGTCGAGGTCCATGAACAGGACCGAGAAGGCCCGCCCGCCGCCGAGCTCGCGCTGGAGCGCCACCTCGAGGTAGCGCGTGTTGTAGAGGTGGGTGAGGTCGTCGAGGTACGCGAGGTGCTCGACCTTGCGCAGGCGGCCGAGGTTCGTGAGCGCGAGGCCGAGGTGGCGCGCGAGGAACGCGGCGCCCTCGGCGCACTCCTCCGAGAGCGGCCCCGTGACGAGCACCGCCGCGGCGCCGAGCACCTCGCCCTCGTCGGCGACGGGGACGCAGACCACGCGGTCGTGCCCGTCCGGCCCGACGCCCTCGGGCGCGCGCACCTCGACCGCGTGCTCGCGCCCGATCCGGGCGAGCGCGGGCCGCGCCGCCTCGAGCACCGCCTCCGCCTCGCGCCGCTCGAGCCCGTGCGCGCCGGCGAGGCTCCAGCCGCCCGCCGCGGGCTCGAGGAGCGCGCAGGCGGGCGTCACGCACTGCGCGGAGAGCGCGGCGAGCGCCATCGGGACGAGCCGGTCGCGGTCGAGCGTGCCCGCGATGCGCTGCCCCGTCTCGAAGAGCCGCAGGTGCTCGCGGAGCGAGCGGTTCTCGGCGAGGACCTCGCGCATGGACAGGCAGCGCTGCACCGCGACCTGGAGCTGCTCGGGCGTCACCGGCTTCACGAGGTAGTCGCTCGCGCCGGCGCGCATCGCGCGGACGGCGGGGTCGACCTTGTCGAGGGCGGTGATGACGATGACGCCGATGCCCGGGTCGAGCTGCTTCGCGGCGTCGAGGAGCTCGAGGCCGTCCTGGGGGCCGGGGAGGATGACGTCGGTGAGGAGGACGTCGAAGCGACGCCGCGCGAGCTGGGCGAGCGCGGTGTCCGCGCCGTCCGCGATCTCGACGTCGTAGCCCGCCGCGCGGAGGTAGTCCGCGTACACGGTGCGCGCGAACCGCTCGTCGTCGACGAGGAGGACGGCGTGTCCCATGGCCCTTCATCGTATCATGAGGTCCGTGCGCTCCCTCGCGTCCGATCGCAAGGCGCTGCTCTTCTCCGCGGGCGGCGTGCGGCTCGCGCTCCGGCTCGCGCACGTGCGCGAGATCCTCGCGGTCCCGCCGGACGCGGGAGAGGTGAGCGTCCGCGGCGAGCCCGTCCCGACCGCGTACGTCTCGACCGTGCTCGGGCTCCCCGCGGGCGGCTCGGGCTTCGCCCTCGTGACCGAGGGGCCGGCGCGCGTCGCGCTGCGCGTCGAGGCGCTGCACGGGATCGTCGACCTCGCCGAGGCGGAGGTCTTCCAGCTCCCGGCGCACACGCCGCTCCCCCAGCCGTCGCCGTTCGCCGGCGCCATCGTGGCGCGCGGCGAGCTCGCCCTCGAGCTCGCCGTCTCGACGCTGGGCTTCGCGCCGCTCGAGCCCGCGGAGGAGCTCCCGCCGCCGCCCGAGGGAGGCCTCTCCGCGGGGACGGAGCGGGAGCTCCGCTTCGCCCGCGGCGGCCGCACCTACGCGGTGCCGCTGTCGATGCTCGTCCAGATCCTCGAGGCGCCGCGCGTCGCGAAGGTCCCGCTCACGCCGCCGTCGCACCGCGGCCTCCTCCACCACGCGCGGGCGCTCCACCCGGTGGTGGACGTGGGCGTCCTCTACGGCGAGCCGCCGTCGGCGGAGGGGCGGACCGTGCTGCTCGTGGACGCCGGGGGCGCCGGTGTGGGCGTCGTCGCCGACCGCGTCGTGGGCGTCGCCGAGGGCGGCGAGGACGTCACGCGGCCGCCCTGGGACGCGGTGTTCGGCATGTAGCCGCGCGGGGGCTCGCGGCGCCGGTGTGCGCACCCGCGGATCGTCGCCAGGAGCCCGTAAAGCCTCGCGAATGTTGACATTCGTACGATCGCGGCGTTACTGGTTACGGTCTTTTCCCCCCCCCTCCGCTCCCCGGGATCGCCGATGCCCAAGAACCTGCTCCTCGCGGACGACTCCATCACGATCCAGAAGGTCGTGGGCATCACCTTCGCGAACGAGGACTACCAGGTCGTCGCCGTGGGCAACGGGGAGGACGCGATCGCGCGTGCCCGCGAGCTCCGCCCGGACGTCATCCTCGCGGACGTCGTCATGCCGAAGCGGAACGGCTACGAGGTGTGCGAGGCGGTGAAGGCCGACCCGGCGCTCGCGCACATCCCCGTGGTGCTGCTCGCCGGCACGTTCGAGGCGTTCGACGAGGCGCGCGCCCGCAGCGCTCGCGCCGACGGACACGTCGCGAAGCCGTTCGAGAGCCAGGCGCTCATCAACAAGGTCCGCGAGCTCGTGGAGGGCAAGGCGGCCGTCGCGGCCTCGGCGGCGGCC
>NZ_JALCZC010000107.1:0-14295 GCF_022690805.1 Anaeromyxobacter sp. SG66 | reverse complement strand
CGCGGATCGACGCGCGCGCGCTCGGCGCCGCCGCGGGCCTGCGCGGCGCGGCGACCGAGGCGCGCGTCTCGACGCGGACGGCGAGCGGCCGCGCGGAGCGGGTCGAGATCTCCGCAGGAGGGCGGCGCGCGACCGTGCTCGCCACCGACCTGCGCCAGCGGCTCGGCTACGCCCGCCTGCCCTCGCTCGCGTTCGACCTGCGCTCCGAGCGCGGGGCGTTCGTCTTCGACGGCCGCGGGCAGGGGCACGGCGCCGGCCTCTGCCAGTGGGGCGCGGCCGGGCTCGCGCGCGAGGGGAAGGGCTACCGCGAGATCCTCCTCCACTACTATCCGGGCGCGGACGTGGCGCGGATGTATTGAGGACATGATCTCGGATACGAAACGCGGGGGCGGAGCCCCCGAGCTCCGCGGGAGGGCCCCCGCGCGAAGCGCGGGAGGGGCGAAGCCCCTCCGGCGGGGAACCTGCGCGTCCCCGCGAACGCGGGCGCGCAGGTTCACGGGCCCCGCCGAGCGGGGGTGGGGCCCCGACGAGCTTCGCTCGGCGGGGCGGGGGACGCAATCCCCCGGCAAAAGATGAAACTCTCGGACTTCGACTACGGTCTGCCCGAGGCGCTCGTAGCGCAGGAGCCGGCAGAGCCGCGCGACGCCTCGCGCCTGCTCGTCGTCCCGCCGGACGGCCCGCTCCGGCACCGCGGCTTCGCGGAGCTCCCGGCGCTGCTCGCCCCCGGCGATCTCCTCGTCTTCAACGACACGAAGGTCATCCCGGCGCGGCTCGTCGGGACGAAGCCGACCGGCGGCAAGGTGGAGCTGCTCCTGTGCGAGCCGCTCGCGGGCGGGCTCGGCCGGCGCTGGCGCGCGATGGGGCAGGCCTCGAAGCCGATCCGCGAGGGGACCACGCTCGCGTTCGGCGAGCTGGAGGCGCGCGTCGAGGCGAGCGAGGGCGAGGGCTTCTACGTCGTGACGCTCGACCGCGAGGGCGAGGCGCTCGAGGCGGCGCTCGCGCGCGCGGGCCGGATCCCCCTGCCGCCGTACATCCGGCGCGCGCCCTCCGAGGCGGACCGCGAGCGGTACCAGACGATCTGGGCGCGCGCCCCCGGCAGCGCGGCCGCGCCGACGGCGGGCCTCCACTTCACCGAGGCGGTCCTCGCCGCGCTCGAGGCGCGCGGCGTCGCGCGCACGGCCGTCACGCTCCACGTCGGCCCCGGGACGTTCCTGCCGGTCCGCGGCGACTCCATCGAAGGCCACCGGATGCACGCGGAGCAGTACGAGGTCCGGCCGGAGGCCGCCGCCGCCATCGCGGCCTGCCGGGCGCGCGGCGGCCGGATCGTCGCCGTCGGGACCACCTCGGTGCGCACGCTCGAGAGCGCCTGGCGTGACGGCGCCGTCGCGGCGGGCTCCGGACGCACCACGCTCTTCATCCGTCCCGGCCATCGGTTCCGCGCGGTCGACGCGCTCGTCACGAACTTCCACC
This sequence comes from Anaeromyxobacter sp. SG66, assembly GCF_022690805.1. NCBI lineage: Bacteria > Pseudomonadati > Myxococcota > Myxococcia > Myxococcales > Anaeromyxobacteraceae > Anaeromyxobacter > Anaeromyxobacter sp. SG66. The sequence goes on along the minus strand of NZ_JALCZC010000107.1, from coordinate 12,825 downwards.
TGCCGCGCTCGACCCTGCTCATGCTGGTGTGTGCGTTCGGCGGGGCCGAGCGGGTCCTCGCCGCCTACCGTGAGGCGGTCGCGCGCCGATATCGGTTCTTCAGCTACGGCGACGCCATGCTCCTCTCGCGGCCGTCTTGACGGAGCGTCCGCCCAGGTCCGCCCGTGCTATAGGATCTCGAACGGCGTCGAAAGGAGCGGGGGGCCGGGATTGCACAGCGTGTCGGTGAGCCTCGAGCCGGCCCAGTTCCTCGCTGGGTTCCGGCCCGAGAACGGCAGCCTGTTCGTGCCCGCGCTCTCGGAGTCGCGCGTGGGCGACGAGGTCGCCCTGCGCGTCGGCATCTACGGCCAGACCATCCGCGCCACCCTCTTCGGCCGGGTCTCCCTCGTGCGGCGCGTCGGGCGGCCGGCGCTGCCTCCCGGCGTCGAGCTCCAGCTCGATCGCGGCAGCCTCGCCGCCGCCGGGTTCCTGGCCGCCGCCGCGCGCGGTGAGCCGGTGAGCTTCCGCGAGCGGGCGCCGCGCTACGTGCTGGCACGGCGGATCGTCGTCGAGCACGGCGGCAACCTCTTCGAGACCGCGACCGTGAACGTGGCCGAGGGCGGCTGCGCGATGCGCTGGCCGGGCGCGCTTCCCCTCGTCGGGGAGGAGGTCGCGCTGAAGCTGCGGTCCGGGCTCTTCCCGCCGACGGCGCGGGCGATCGTCTGCTGGAACCAGGCCGGCGGCGCGGGTGAGCGGACGGTGGGGCTGCGCGTCGTGGTCCAGGGACGGGCGGGGCGTGCCTGGAGGGCGCTCGTCGCGGACGTGGCGAGGGGCGGGGCGCGCGCGGCTTGACAGGCGGCGGCGCGCGTACGACACCCGCGCGGTGATCCGGTTCGAGCTCCTCGCGCAGGACGGCGCCGCCCGCCGCGGCCGGCTGTCGACGCCGCACGGCACGATCGAGACGCCCGTCTTCATGCCGGTCGGCACCGCCGCCACCGTGAAGACGCTCGAGCCGCGCGATCTCGAGGCGCTCGGCGCGGGCATCATCCTCGCGAACACCTACCACCTGTTCCTGCGCCCCGGGCACGAGCGCATCCAGCGGCTCGGCGGCCTCCACCGCTTCATGTCGTGGAGCGGCGCCGTGCTCACCGACTCGGGCGGCTTCCAGGTGTTCAGCCTGGGCGAGCGCGGCGCCGAGGGGCGCGACCGCGCCGGCCCCGGGCTCGTCACCATCGCCGAGGAGGGCGTCACCTTCCGCTCGCACCTCGACGGCTCGCGCCACTTCCTCTCGCCGGAGCGCGCCATCGAGGTGCAGGAGGCGCTCGGGGCGGACGTCATCATGGCGTTCGACGAGTGCCCTCCGTCGCTCGCCGACCGCGCCTATCACGAGGCGTCGCTCGCGCGTACGCAGCGCTGGCTCGTCCGCTGCCGCGAGGCGTGGCGGGAGCACGAGGCGAGGAAGAGCGGGGAGGGGCGGACGCCGTGCGCGCTCTTCGGGATCGCGCAGGGCGGGCTGCACGCGGACCTGCGCGCCCGCGCGATCGCCGACGCGGCGCTCCTGGACCTGCCGGGCTACGCGCTCGGCGGCTACGCGGTGGGCGAGGCGCCCGCGCAGATGTGGGAGGGGGTCGCGCGCGACGCGCCGCTCCTGCCCGAGGGCAAGCCCCGCTACCTGATGGGCGTCGGGACGCCCGAGGACCTGCTCGCCGGGATCGCGGCGGGCGTGGACATGTTCGACTGCGTGCTCCCCACGCGGACGGCCCGGAACGGGCTGCTCTTCACGAGCCGCGGGAAGGTGGTCATCCGCAACGCTCGCCACGCCGACGACGAGTCGCCGGTCGATCCCGCGTGCGCCTGCTACACCTGCCGGACGTTCACCCGGGCCTACCTCCGCCACCTGTTCAAGGCGGGCGAGATCCTGGGCCTGCGCCTCAACACCCTGCACAACCTGCACTTCTACCTCTCGCTCCTCGCCGGCGCGCGGGAGGCCATCGTCGCCGGCGGCTTCGAGGCGTTCCGCAGGGAGCGGCTCGAGGCGTGGCGAGAAGCCGCAGGATAGCCCCAGGCATCGGCCGAGCGGGCGGGCCCCCGGCCGGAAAGAGGTTGCGGAAAGGCGCCAACTCACGCTAAAAGACGGCGCTTTTCCCTTTCCGTACCCAGCGGAGACTTATGCATCCCGTCCTCCACGCGTTCTTCTCTCAGACCGCGCCCGAGGGGCAGGCCCAGAACCCCATCATGGGGTTTCTGCCCTTCATCCTCATCGCGGTCGTCTTCTACTTCGTCTTCTTCCGCCCGCAGGCGAAGCAGGCGAAGCAGCACAAGCAGTTCATCTCCGAGCTGAAGAAGGGAGACGAGGTGCTCACGCAGGGCGGAATCATCGGCACGATCGTCCTCGTCGAGGACCGCACCGTGACGATCGACGCGGGGTCGGGGACGAAGCTGAGGGTCCTGAAGAGCCAGGTCGCCGGGCAGTGGAAGCAGGTCGAGTCCGTCCCGGTGAAGGCGGAGGCGAAGAAGTAGATGGAACGGTCCTGGTACTGGCGCGTCGCGCTCATCGTCGCGGTGGCGCTCTTCTCGCTGTGGCAGCTCGTCCCGAGCTGGTTCTACTTCAAGCTCCCGCCCGACCAGCGCAGCACCGAGGCGTACGAGCACGCGGTGCCCGGCTGGGCGCCGACGTCCCAGAAGCACCTCAACCTCGGCCTCGACCTCCAGGGCGGCATCCACCTCGCCATGGGTGTCGACGTGGAGCGCGCGGTGAAGGCGAAGGTCGCGCGCCGCGCCGACGAGATCGCCGAGTACCTGAAGTCGAAGAACGTCCCCGCCGAGTCGGTGACCACCACCGCGGGCGGCACGCGGGTCGCGGTGAAGGCCGCCGATCCGAAGCAGGTCGAGTCCTCGGTCCTCGACTCGTACGACCAGGAGATGTACTCGCCGGGCGTCGTCGACGGCGCGGTCACCTTCGCCTTCAAGGACACGGTGCTCCGTGACTTCCAGTCGAAGGCCGTCGAGCAGGCGGAGAAGACGATCCGCAACCGCGTCGACAAGTGGGGCGTCTCCGAGCCCGACATCAAGCGCAAGGCGAACAACCAGATCCAGATCCAGCTCCCCGGCTTCAAGGATCCGGAGAAGGCGAAGGAGCTGCTCGGCCGCACCGCGCAGCTCGAGTTCAAGATCACCGACGACGAGAACCCCGCCCTCGATCAGCTGCGCGGGCAGCTCACGCCCTGCGCGACCGCCGACGGCTTCCGCATCCCGCTGCCGCAGGGCGGCTGCTGGTCGACCGAGAGCGTCGAGCTGCCGAACGGCACCGCGCGCGCGGTGACGATCCTCGCCGCGAACACGCGGCCGGAGATCGAGAAGCTCATCCAGGAGAAGGCGACGCCGCTCCTCGACCCCCAGAAGAACGTCGTCGGCATCGGCGAGGCCACCGTCGGCCAGGGCCCGACGCGCCAGCAGTACTACCGGACCTACCTCCTCCGCGCGAAGACGGAGCTCACCGGCGACTACATCGCCGACGCGCGCGCCGCGATCGACCAGTCCCAGCAGTTCGGCCAGTCGGGCCGGCCGCTCGTCCAGTTCACGATGAGCGTCGAGGGCGGCCGCCTCATGCAGAAGCTGACGAGCGAGAACATGCGCCGGCGCATGGCGACGGTCCTCGACGACAAGGTCGAGACGGCGCCGTACATCCAGGGCGAGATCTCCACGAACGGGCAGATCACGCTCGGCTCGGGGCGCAACCCGCAGGAGATGTTCGAGGAGGCCAACCAGATCGCGCTCGTCCTCAAGGCCGGCGCGCTCCCGGCCCCGGTGACGATCTCCGAGGAGCGCACGGTCGGCGCGACGCTCGGGCCGGAGCTCGTGCGGCGCGGCACCGTCGCCGCCCTCATCGGCCTCGGCCTCGTGCTCCTCTTCATGGTCGCCTACTACCGCGCGAGCGGGCTCGTCGCCGACGTGGCGCTCGTCCTGAACGGCCTGCTCGTCCTCGCGATCATGGCGATGATCGGCTCGACGCTCACGCTGCCCGGCATCGCCGGCTTCGTCCTCACCCTCGGCATGGCGGTCGACGCGAACGTGCTCATCAACGAGCGCATCCGCGAGGAGCTGCGCGCGGGGCGGACCATCAAGCAGGCGGTCCAGCAGGGCTATGACAAGGTGTTCTGGACCATCGTGGACTCGCACGTCACGACCCTCGTCGCGGCCCTCGTCCTCATGAACTACGGGTCGGGTCCGGTGCGCGGGTTCGCCGTGACGCTCGCGATCGGCCTCGTCGCGTCGATGTTCACGTCGATCGTGGTGACCCGGGCCTTCATGGAGTTCTTCACGCGCCACGAGACGGCGCGCCTGAGCGTGTGATGCGATTCAAGAGCTTCGATCTCATCCCCCACGGCACGAAGTTCGACTTCGTTGGGAAGCGCCACATCGCGGTGGCGCTCTCCCTCATCGTCAACGCCGCCGTCCTCCTCTGGGCCGTCCCCGCGATCCACGGCCTCAACTTCGGCGTGGACTTCGCGGGCGGCACCGAGATGGAGGTGAAGTTCGGCCAGCCCGTCGATCCGGGCGCCATCCGCAAGAGCATCGAGGACCTCGGCTTCAAGGGCGCCTCGGTGCAGACCTACGGCGCGGAGTCCGAGAACGCGTTCCTCATCCGCGTCGAGCGCATCGCGCTCATGAGCGACGCGGACGTGAAGCGCGTCGTCGACGCCGTCCAGGCCAAGGTCCCGATCCAGAGCTGGAGCTTCAACCCGGAGATCGGCGACAAGATCGACTTCCAGTTCAAGCAGCCTCCGAGCCCGCAGGAGCTCCAGGCCGCGGTCGAGGGCGCCGGCATCGGCGTCCGCGAGGTGCGCGCCGAGCAGGGCCTCGTGGCCGGCACGCGGTCGTTCGCCGTCATCACGCAGGGCATCCGCGAGAAGATCGAGCACGACCTCGCGACCCGCTTCGCGGAGGCGAAGCCCGACGTGCGGCGCGTCGAGTACGTCGGCCCCGCGGTCGGCCGCGAGCTGCGCAACCAGGGGTTCAAGGCCGTCCTCTACGCGATCGGCCTCATCGTCGTGTACATCGGGCTGCGGTTCGACTTCCGGTTCAGCCCCGGCGTCGTCATCGCGATCGTCCACGACGCGATCGTGACGCTCGGCTACTTCGCCTTCTCGGGGCGAGAGTTCAACCTCACCTCGATCGCCGTGATCCTCACGGTCGTCGGCTACTCGGTGAACGACACGGTCGTCGTCTACGACCGGATCCGCGAGAACCACGCCAAGTTCAAGGGCAAGTCGCTCGCGGAGATCGTGAACCTCTCGATCAACGAGACCCTCGGCCGGACGTTCCTCACGTCCTTCGCGACGGCGCTCTCGCTCGTCGGCCTCCTCATGTACGGCGTCGGGACGATCTTCGACTTCTCCGCCGCCATGCTGGTCGGCATCGTCTCCGGCACCTACTCGACCTGGTTCATCGCCGCTCCGATGACCATCTGGCTCGAGGAGCTCGCGGACAAGAAGAAGAAGAGCCGCGCCGCCCCGTCCGCCGCGGCGCCCGCCGCGCCCGCGGGACGCGCCGCGCAGAAGTAGCCGCGCCCGCGAGAAGCATCCGGGGCCCCGTCGCCGAGAGGCGGCGGGGCCCTCGTCTTTGGGGCGTGGCGCGCGGCGCCGAGGCGCGGCCGCGCACCGAAGGCCGGCGTCCGGGCGGGCGCTGTCACCCTCGCGTGGTATCGACCTCCCGTGGACGGCGCGGAGCGGCGGAGGTGGATCGAGACGGCGGTGGACGCGGAGGCGGCCGCCCGGCTCGCCGCCGCGCTGAAGCTCCACCCGGTCGCGGCGCGGGTCCTCGCGGCGCGCGGCTTCCTGTCGGCGGACGCGGCGGAGGGGTTCCTCGCCGCGCGGCTCGCGGACCTCCCCGACCCGTTCACCATGAAGGGCATGGACGCCGCGGTCGCGCGGCTCGTCCAGGCCGTCGAGGCGGGGGAGCGGATCGCCTGCTACGGCGACTACGACGTCGACGGGGTCACCTCGACGGCCCTGCTCTGTGGCTTCCTGCGCGCCGCCGGCGCGGACGTCGTGACCTACACGCCGCACCGGCTGGTGGAGGGGTACGGCCTCAACGTCGACGCGGTGAAGAAGCTCGCCGCGCAGGGCGCGCGCCTCCTCGTCACGCTCGATTGCGGCATCACGAGCGTGGAGGAGGTCCGCGCGGCCGCCGCGCTGGGGCTCGACACGGTGGTCGTCGACCACCACACCGTCCCCGTCGAGCTCCCCGCCGCGCGCGCGATCCTGAACCCCCACCAGCCCGGCTGCGCCTACCCGTCGAAGGGGCTCGCCGCCGTGGGCGTCACGTTCGCGCTCGCGATGGCCCTCCGGCGCGCGCTCCGCGACCGCGGCCGGTTCGGCCCGGCGCGGCCGGAGCCGAACCTCAAGGACGCGCTCGACCTCGTCGCGCTCGGCACCGTCGCCGACGTCGTGCCGCTCGTCGGCGCGAACCGGATCCTGGTCCGCTGGGGCCTCGAGGGCATCGCGCGCACGAGGCGCCCGGGGCTGCGCGCGCTGAAGCAGGTGGCGGGCCTCGCCGAGGGGGGCGAGGTCACCGCCGGACAGGTGGGGTTCCGGCTCGCCCCGCGCATCAACGCGGCGGGCCGGCTCGACGACGCCGGGCGCGGCGTGAGGCTCCTGCTCGCGGAGGACGAGGCGACGGCGCGCGCGCTCGCGGAGGAGCTCGATCGCGAGAACGCGGCGCGCCAGGAGATCGAGCGGCGGATCCTCGAGGAGGCGACGGCGGACGCGGCGGCGCGGGTGGCCGCGGGCGCGCGCGGGCTCGTGCTCGCGCGCGACGGGTGGCACGCCGGCGTGGTGGGGATCGTCGCCTCGCGCATCGTCGAGCGGTTCCACCGTCCCGCGGTGCTCGTCGCGCTCGAGGACGGCGCGGGGAAGGGCAGCGGCCGCTCGATCGAGGCGTTCCACCTCTACGACGCGCTCGCGGCCTGCGCGGGCCACCTCGCCCGCTTCGGCGGCCATCGGCACGCGGCGGGCCTGACCGTCGAGCGGGCCAGGCTCGACGCGTTCCGCGCCGCCTTCGAGGCGCACGCGGCGGCGCACCTCGCCGACGACGACCTCGTCCCGCGCTGCCGCATCGACGGCTGGCTCGAGGAGCAGGACGTGACCGAGCGCACGGTCGAGGACCTCGCGCGCCTCGGCCCGTTCGGCGCGGGGCACCCCGAGCCGGTTTTCGCCCTGCGCGGCGCGGCCGGGCGCGCCCGCACGGTGGGGGCGAGCAAGGCCCACCTGAAGCTCGCGCTCGGGCGCGGGCTCGACGCGATCGGGTTCGGGATGGGCGACCGGCTCGCCGCGTGCGCGGGCCCGGTGGAGGCGGCGTTCACGCTCGGCTTCGACGCGTGGGACGGCGTGCGCAGGCTGCAGCTCAAGCTCAGGGACGTTCGCCCAGCGGCGGCGCAGCGCGCGGGAGCGCCCGTCGCCGGCTGAGGCCAGGGCCCCTAGGCCAGGCCCCAGCTCGCGCGGCGATCGGTGAAGAGCGTGCCCAGCTTCGCGAGCTCGTTCACGTGGATCCGCTCGGCCTGCTTCTCGAAGCGCGCGCGGCAGCGCTCGGAGCAGAAGAAGTAGCGCCGCCGCTTGTACTCGAGCTCCTGCGCGTCGGCCTCGAGGACCGGCTGCCCGCAGATGGGGTCCACCGCCACGCCACCGTCCTCGTTAGCCCGCATGGCCCTGCCTCCTTGGCGCCCGCAGGTTCTGCAATGAAGAGGCCAGCCGGCTTCACGGCGCCCGTGTGCGGGTGCGAGGAGGCGAGGCCCGCCCGGCTGTCGGAATTGCAGGCTCCTCCCTGAAAAATGGTAACCGCGGCGTCGGGCCGGCGGCCGCGCGCCCGGCGACGGTGGAGGCGCTGAAACGACGCGCAAAGCGAGCTCTCCCTACGCTTGACCTCCCAGGTTCCGCGGTGTTAGCTGCCTGATCCCACAGCAGGGAGGCTGCCATTGTCGCGTTTCATCACCGAGCTCAAGCGAACCCACACGTGTGGTGATCTCACCCGGGAGGACGTCGGCAAGGACGTCGTCCTGTTCGGGTGGGTGAACAACCGGCGCGACCACGGCGGAGCGGTCTTCATCGACCTGCGGGACCGGGCAGGGGTCACGCAGGTGGTGTTCGAGGAGGACGTCCGCCCCGAGGTGCACGACCTCGCGGGGCAGCTCCGGCTCGAGTACTGCGTCGGCGTCCGCGGGAAGGTCGTCTCGCGCGGCGGGAACGCGAACCCGAAGCTCAAGACCGGCGAGATCGAGATCCACGCGACCGACCTCGAGATCTTCAACCGCTCGGAGCCGACGCCGTTCCCGATCGAGGACAAGATCGAGACGAGCGAGGAGAAGCGGCTCCAGTACCGCTACCTCGACCTGCGCCGCGCGCCGCTGCAGCGGACGCTCATGACACGCGCGCGCGTGAATCACCTCACGCGCAACCACTTCACCGAGCAGGGCTTCCTCGAGCTCGAGACGCCCTTCATGGTGAAGTACACGCCGGGCGGCGCGCGCAACTTCCTCGTCCCCTCGCGCCTCAACGCCGGCAAGTTCTACGCGCTGGCGGAGAGCCCGCAGCTCTTCAAGCAGCTCTACATGATGGCGGGCTTCGATCGGTACTTCCAGATCGTCCGCTGCTTCCGCGACGAGGACCTCCGGCTCGACCGCCAGCCCGAGTTCACCCAGATCGACGTGGAGATGTCCTTCGTCGAGCAGAACGACATCTTCGACGTCATCGAGGGGCTCGTCGTCCGGCTGTGGAAGGACATCCTGGGCGTCGAGCTGCCGCGGCCGTTCCTGCGCATGCCGTTCGACGAGTCGATGGCGAAGTACGGCAACGACAAGCCGGACCTGCGCTTCGACATGCCGCACGTCGTCCTCACCGACCTCGTCCGCCAGCACGACGGGGGCGGCCTGCCGCTCCTCGAGGAGGCGGTGAAGGCGAAGGGGATCGTGAAGGCGATGCGCGTCCCCGCCTCGGCGAACTTCTCGCGCACCGAGATCGACAAGCTCGAGGAGTACGTGAAGGGCATGGGCGCGAAGGGGCTCGCCCGCGCGAAGGTGGGCGAGGGGGGCGAGTGGACCCAGTCGCCCTTCGCGAAGACCGTGACGCCCGCGCTCCGCCAGGCCATCAACGCCGCCTGCGGTGCGCAGCAGGGCGACCTCCTCCTCTTCCAGTTCGGGAAGGAGTCGGTCGTCCACACGGTGATGGCGAACCTGCGCGTGCACCTCGCGAAGCGCATGGGGCTCATCCCGGAGTACGGCTCCGGTGGCCAGTGGCGCTTCCTGTGGGTGGTGAACCCCCCGCTCTTCGAGTACGACGAGGAGTCCGGCCACTGGGCCGCCGCGCACCACGCGTTCACGCGCCCGCACGACACCGACGTCCAGTACCTCGAGACCGATCCGGGCCGGGTGAACTGCTACCGCTACGACCTCGTGCTGAACGGGTTCGAGATCGGCGGGGGCTCCATCCGTCTCCACGACCCGGCCGTCCAGGCGCGGGTGTTCAAGGCGATGGGGATCTCGGACGAGGAGGCGAAGAACAAGTTCGGCTTCCTCCTCGAGGCGCTCAAGATGGGCGCGCCGCCCCACGGGGGCATCGCGCTCGGCATGGACCGGCTCGTCATGCTCCTCACGGGCGCGGAGTCGCTCCGCGACGTCGTGGCCTGGCCGAAGACGCAGAAGGGCACGGACCTCATGACCGGCGCGCCGGGCGACGTGGACGCGAAGCAGCTCCGCGAGGTGTACGTGAAGTCGACGTACGACCCGGGCAAGTAGGGTCGGCAGGGTGGCGCGGGCCGCGGCCGTTCCGGTACCGTTCCAGCCATGGACTTCCTCGTTCGCTTCGCCTCCACGGCCGAGGATCGCGACGCCGCGTTCGCGCTGCGGCGCGCGGTGTTCGAGCAGGAGCAGAACATCCCGCGCCCGCTCGACCGGGACGCGCAGGACTCGAGCGCCGATCACGTCGTCGCGTTCGCGCCCGACGGGACCTGCGTCGGGACCGGCCGCATCGTCCGGATGGACTCGCGCACCTGCCGGCTCGGCCGGCAGGCGACCGCCGCGTCGCACCGGAGCCGCGGGGTCGGCGCGGCGGTGCTCGAGCACCTCGAGCGGATGGCGCGGCTGCGCGGCGTGGCGGAGCTGACCGTCCACGCGCAGCTCCCGGCGGAGCGGTTCTACGCGAAGCGCGGCTTCGCCCGGGAGGGCGAGGTCTTCCTGGAGGAGGGCGTCCCGCACGTCCTCATGCGCAAGCGGCTCACGTCCTGAGGGCCTCGCGCGCTCCGCGGGCCGCCCTTCAGCGCGTGCCCACCGCCCCGACGCCGGTGCCCACCGGGCAGCTCACGCCGGTGCCGCCGAGCCCGCAGTAGCCGCCGGGGTTCTTCGCCAGGTACTGCTGGTGATACGCCTCCGCGTAGTAGAAGCGCGGGGCGTCGCGGATCTCAGTGGTGACGGGGCCGTGGCCGGCCTCGCGCAGCACGGCCGCGTACGCGTCGCGCGACGCCTCCGCTGCGCGGCGCTGGGCCGCCGAGTGGACGTAGATCGCGGACCGGTACTGCGTTCCGACGTCGTTCCCCTGCTGCATTCCCTGGGTCGGGTCGTGCGACTCCCAGAACACGCGCAGGAGCTCGTCGTACGAGATGCGCGCCGGGTCGTAGATCACGCGGACCACCTCCGCGTGGCCGGTGCGGCCGGTGCAGACCTCGCGATACGTCGGGTTCGGCGTGAGCCCGCCCTGGTAGCCCACCGCCGTCGCGTACACCCCGGGGAGGCTCCAGTACGCGCGCTCCGCGCCCCAGAAGCAGCCGAGCCCGAGATCGGCGACGGCGTGGCCCTCCGGCCAGGGCGGAACGATCCGGTTCCGGTTCACGAAGTGGAGCTCCGGGACCTCGATGGGCTCATCGCGGCCGGGCAGCGCCTCGGCAGGGGTGGGGAGCGTGAGCGGCTTTCCGAGCATGTACCCTCCGTGTCCGGATCTAACCGGGACGCGGATCGGAGCCGGCACCGCGGCGGGGCGGGCGAGCCGCCCACCCCCGTGGGGGGAGCAGGCTGGCGGGCGTGCCCGGGCCCAGCAGATTAGGGGGGGTCAGCCCGCCGCGGCGCGTTACCCTGGCCGGGGCGGTGGCCCCGAGCGCGCATGGACTACGACGTCATCATCCTCGGCGGCGGCGTGAACGGGACGGGCACGGCGCGAGACTGCGCCATGCGCGGGCTCCGCGTCCTGCTCCTCGAGAAGGCGGACTTCGGCGTCGGCGCGAGCGGCAACTCGTCGGGGATGATCCACGGCGGGATCCGCTACATGCTCTCGGACAGGCACGTCACCGCGCTCGCGTGCAGGGACTCCGGGTACATCCAGCGGATCGCGCCGCACCTGCTCTTCCGCATCCCCTTCCTCATGCCGTTCACCTCCCGCGCGGAGGGCGCGACCTTGCGCGACCGCGCGGCGTGGTACGCGACCGAGGTCTACGTCGGGACCTACGACCTCTTCCAGCCGCTGAAGCACGGCAAGCCCTCGACCCGCCTCTCGGCCGAGGAGCTCTACCGGCTCGAGCCGGGGCTGCGTCCCGGGCTCCGCGGCGCCGTGACGCTCGACGAGTGGGGCATCGACGCGTTCCGGCTCTGCGCCCTGAACGCGCTCTCCGCGCGCGCGCACGGCGCCGAGCTCCGCACCTGGACCGCGGGGCGGGAGATCCTCGCGGAGGGGGGGCGCGTCCGCGGCGTGCGCTTCCGCGACGCGCTCACGGGCGAGGAGGGGGAGGCGCGCGCGCCGGTGGTGTTCAACGCGACCGGCGCGTGGTCGCCCGCGCTCGCCCGGCGGAGCGGCGCGGCGGTGCCGATGCGGCCGGGGAAGGGCGTCCACCTCACGCTCGACCGCCGCTACTCCAACTACGGCGTCATCCTCTCGGCGGTCGACGGGCGCCAGATGTTCGTGATGCCGCACGAGGACGAGTCGATCGTCGGCACCACCGACGACGACTACTACGGCGATCCGGACGACGTGGAGGCGACGAACGACGAGGTCGAGTACCTCGTCGAGGGGGCGGCGTCGCTCCTCCCCGGGGTGAGGAACGCGCGCATCACGCGCGCCTGGTGCGGCCTGCGGACCACGATCTACGCCTACGGGCCGAACGAGGACGCGCTCTCGCGCGAGCACCAGCTCCACGACGGCGCCGCCTTTGGCCGGGCCGGGCTCCTGTCGCTCGTGGGCGGCAAGCTCGCGAGCTACCGGGCGCAGTCGCAGGAGGTCACCGACCGGATCCTGGCGCTCCTCGGGCGCGCGCCGGTGCCGTGCCGGACGCACGAGGAGCCGCTCCCGGGCGGCGACGAGGTCCCCGATCCGGCGGCCCTGGCGCGCGCGCACCCGGTCGCCGCGCCCATCGCGGCGCGGCTCGTCTACCGCCACGGCGGCCGCGCGCGCGAGATCCTCCGGCTCCTGGAGGAGGACCCGCGCCTCGGGCTCGTCCTCTGCCGCGACGAGGGCATCCTCGCCGCCGAGGTCGTCCACTGCGTGCGGCACGAGCAGGTGCGGCGGCTCCAGGACCTGCGCCGGCGCTGCCGGCTCGCGGTCGGCGCGTGCGCCGGGCTCGACTGCGCGCGCGTCGCCGCGCAGCTCGCCGGGCGCGAGCTCGGGTGGTCGCCCGAGCAGGTCCGCGCCGAGCTCGCCGACCTGCTCGACGCCGGCTGGCGCGAGCGGCGGCCGATCCTCGACGGCGCCCAGCTCGTGCAGGAGGAGCTCGTGCGCGGAGCGCACGCCGCGGCGGGGGCGCCGTGGTGAGCCCCCGCGCCGTCGCGGCGGAGGTGCTCGTCGTGGGCGGCGGCATGGCCGGGACGATCGCGGC
>NZ_JALCZC010000106.1:7763-14331 GCF_022690805.1 Anaeromyxobacter sp. SG66 | reverse complement strand
CCGCGGTCGAGGCGGGCTGGGTGGGCCTGTGCGCGGTGGAGCTCGCGGTGGACGCGGCGGGGCGGATGGCGTTCTCCGGGATCGACGCGCGCGCGCACTCCGCGCCCGCCGTCGAGGAGGCCACGGGGATGGACCTCGTCCGCCTCGCCCTGCGCCTCGCGGCGGGCGAGGACCTCGACGGGGCGCCCGCCGGGGCGCGCCACGGCCACGCGCTCGCCGCCCGCGTCGTGGCGGCCGGCGCAGCCGCCGGACGGCTGGAGGTGCTCCGGCTCGCGGCGGGTCCCGGGGTGCGCGCGGAGCCCGCGCTCGACGAGGGCGACGAGGCGCCCGCCGGGTCGGTGATCGCGACGGTGATCGCCCGCGGCGACGACCGCGCGGAGGCGCTCGAGCGCCTCGAGCAGGCGCTCGAGGGGAGCGACGTCCTCCTGCACCGCGCGGCGCCCTCGACCGCGTGGCTCCGGGCGCTCTGCGCGCGCCCGGAGGTCCGCGCCGGACGCGCCGGCGCCGGGCTCCTCGATGCGCTCGCCGCGTCCGGAGAGCCCGCCCTCCCCCAGCGCCCGGAGGTCGCCGTCGTCGCCGCCGCCATCGAGGCGTACGACGCCGAGCTCGACCTCGAGCGGGCGCGCTTCGTCGCCGAGGCGCGCCGCGGTCGCCCGCGCGTGGGCCCGTCGTCGGGCCGCGGCGTGGAGCTTCGCCACGCGGGGCGCCGCCACCGGCTCGAGGTCCGGCAGATCGGCCCCGGCGCCTACCGCGTCGCCCCCGCCGGCGGCGCGCCGCTGGAGCTCGGCGTCGAGCACCTCGGCGCGCACGAGCGGCGGCTCACGTGGAGCGGCGGGCGCGCGCGGCTGCTCGTCGCGTCCGACGGGCTCCGCCAGCTCGTGCAGGTGGACGGGGTGCCGCACGTCGTCCGGCGCGATCCCGCCGGCGTCGTCGCCTCGCCCATGCCCGCGGTGGTGGTGGCGATCCCGGTCGCGCCCGGCCAGCGCGTCGCGGCGGGCGAGCCGGTGGCGCGCATCGAGTCGATGAAGGTGGAGATGGCCGTGCCCGCGCCGTACGCGGGGACGATCCGCGAGGTGCTCACCGTCGCGAACGCCCAGGTCGATCCCGGCGCGCCGCTCCTCCGGATCGACCCCGAGGGCGAGGCCGCCCCCGAGCCTGCCGCCGCGCCGCTCACGCTGGGGGGCCCCGCGCCGACGGAGCCGGCGGGCGACGCGGAGCGCTACCTCGGCGCGCTCGCCGAGCTGCAGCGGCTCGTCCTCGGGTTCGACGTGACCGCCGCGGAGGCGCGGCGGCTCGCCTCCGGCTGGCGCGAGCTGTCCCTCGCGGCCCCGCACGGCGCCGCCGCCACGCTCCGGGCCGAGTCGGCCGTCGTCGCGGCCTTCGCCGACGTGCAGTCGCTCTACGGGCGGGCGCGCCCCGGCGCGGATCCCTCCGCGGCGCCCCCGCTCGAGGCGCTCTGGCGTTACCTCCACGAGCCGGAGGCGCGGGGAGAGGGGCTCGGCGAGACCTTCGTCGGCGCGCTCCGCCGCGCCCTCGCGCACTACGGCCTGTCGCTCGACGTCCCCGGCCGCGCGCTCGAGGTGGCGCTGCTCCGCATGCAGAAGGCCTACGAGCGCGCCGAGGCCCAGCTCGCGCCGGTGCTCGCCATCCTGGAGCGCTGGCTGGCGGCGCCCGAGGCGCCCGCCGCGGTCGCCCCGCGCGAGCAGCTCGACCGGCTGGCGGCGGTCGGCCAGGAGCGCTTCCCCGCGCTCGCCGACCTCGCGCGCGAGGTCCGCTACCGCCGCCACGACCAGCCGCGCCTCGACCGGGTGCGCGCGGAGATGACCGCGCAGGCCGAGGCCGACCTCGGACGGCTCGCCTCGGAGGCGGGGGCGGCGCGCGAGGCGCTCGTCGAGCGGATCGTGCAGTGTCCGCAGTCCATCGCGACGATGGTGGTCTCGCGGATGGCGGAGGCGGCGCCGCCGCTCCGCTCGCGGCTCGTCGAGACCCTCCTCCGCCGCTACTACCGCGACCGCGCGCTCGGCCCGGTCGAGGTGGGCGAGGTCGAGGGGCTCGCGTGCGCGTGGTCGGACTACACGCTCGAGGGGCAGGCGTTCCGCGTGATCGCCGCCTTCTCGCACCCCGGAGAGATCGACCAGGCGGTCCGGCGTCTCGCCCGGCTCGCGGCGGAGGTCCCCGGGGACCGCGCGGTCGCGGTCGAGCTCTACGTCTGGCACGACGCGCCCATCGACGGCCCCGACGCGCTCGCGGAGCGGCTCCGCCTCGCGCTCGCGGAGGCGGCCTTCACGCGCCCGCTGCGCCGCGCCTCGTTCCTCCTCGCCATCCCCGGGCGCGGCCTGGGACGACAGGCGAGCCAGGAGCACTTCACCTTCCGCGGCGGGCCGTCCGAGTGGACCGAGGACCGCCGCCACCGCGGCGTCCACCCGATGCTCTTCAAGCGGATGCAGCTCGGGCGGCTCGCGCGGTTCGAGCTCGAGCGCCTCCCCTCGGTCGAGGACGTGTACCTCTACCGCGGCGTCTCCCGCGACAACCCCAGGGACGAGCGGCTCTTCGCGGTCGCGGAGGTGCGTGCCATCGCCCCGGTGCGCGACGGCTCCGGGCGCGTGGTGCAGATGCCCCACGTCGAGCGGATGCTCCACGAGGCGCTCGCCGGCATGCGGCGCTTCCAGGCGCGCCGCGCGCCGGGGCAGCGGCTCGAGTGGAACCGCGTGCTCCTCACGGTCGGCCCGCCCCTGCCGCTCACGCCGGCCGAGATCCGCGGCCTCGCCGCGCGGATGGCGCCCGCCGCGGCGGGGCTCGGGCTCGAGATGGCGCTCATCGACGCGCGGCTCCCCGATCCGGCGACGGGCGCGATGAAGCGGACGCTGCTGCGCTTCGTGGCGGACGACCGGGGGGGCGTGTCGATCCGCTGGGACGAGCCCACCGACCGGCCGCTGGAGCCGATGACCGAGTACGAGCAGCGCGTCGTCCAGCTCCGCCGGCGCGGGCTCACCCACCCGTTCGAGATCGTGAAGCTGCTCGCGCCGTCGCGCGGCACCCAGGCGGCGGTCCCGCCGGGCGAGTTCGTCGAGCACGATCTCGACGCCGCCGGGGTGCTCGTCCCGGTCACGCGGCCGCCCGGCGCGAACCCGTCGAACGTGGTGGTCGGGACGGTGCGCAGCTTCACGGATCGTCACCCCGAGGGGATGCTGCGCGTGGTCCTGCTCGGCGACCCGAGCCGGGCGATGGGCTCGCTCGCCGAGCCCGAGTGCGCCCGCATCGAGGCGGCCCTCGCCCTCGCCGAGCGGCTCCAGGTCCCGCTCGAGTGGTTCGCGGTCTCCGCGGGCGCGAAGATCTCGATGGAGAGCGGCACGGAGAACATGGACTGGATCTCGCGCGTGCTGCGCCGGATCGTCGAGTTCACCCAGCGCGGGGGCGAGCTCAACGTCGTCGTCGTCGGCATCAACGTCGGCGCCCAGCCCTACTGGAACGCCGAGGCGACGATGCTCATGCACACCCGGGGCATCCTGGTGATGACGCCCGGGTCCGCCATGGTCCTCACCGGAAAGGAGGCGCTCGAGTACTCCGGGAGCGTCTCGGCCGAGGACAACATGGGCATCGGCGGCTACGACCGGATCATGGGGCCGAACGGCCAGGCGCAGTACCGGGCCGGCAGCGTGGCGGAGGCCGTCGGGATCCTCATGCGGCACTACGCGCACACCTACGTCGTCCCGGGCGAGCGCGCCCCGCGCCGCGCCGCGACCTCCGACCCGGTGGAACGCGACGTGCGCTCGTACCCGCACGGACCGGAGGGCGGCGCGGGGTTCGAGACGGTGGGCGACGTCTTCAGCCTCGAGAAGAACCCGGACCGCAAGAAGCCGTTCGACATCCGGCGCGTGATGGCGGCCTGCGTGGACCAGGATCACGCCCCGCTCGAGCGCTGGCGCGACCTGCGCGGGGGCGACACCGCCGTGGTCTGGGACGCGCACCTCGGCGGCTTCCCGGTCTGCCTCGTCGGCATCGAGTCCCGCCCGCTCCCGCGGCTCGAGTTCGTCCCCGCGGACGGGCCCGAGCTCTGGTCGGCCGGGACGCTCTTCCCGCAGTCGTCCAAGAAGATCGCGCGGGCGCTCAACGCGGCGAGCGGCAACCGCCCCGTGGTGGTGCTCGCGAACCTCTCCGGCTTCGACGGCTCCCCCGAGTCGATGCGGCGCCTGCAGCTCGAGCACGGCGCGGAGATCGGCCGCGCGGTGGTGAACTTCCGCGGGCCCATCGTCTTCTGCGTCGTGTCCCGCTACCACGGCGGCGCGTTCGTGGTGTTCTCCAAGGCGCTCCGCGAGGACATGGAGGTCGTCGCGGTGGAGGGTGCGCGCGCGTCCGTGATCGGCGGCGCCCCCGCGGCGGCGGTCGTGTTCGCGCGAGAGGTCGAGTCCCGCACGCGCAAGGACCCGCGCGTCGCGGAGGCGGAGAAGGCGGCCGCCGCGGGCGGGGCGGCGCTGCTCCGGCGCTCGGAGGTGACGGGCGCGGTGCGCGCCGAGAAGGTCGGTGAGGTCGCCGAGGAGTTCGACGCGATCCACACCGTCGAGCGCGCGCTCCGCGTCGGATCGCTCGATCGGATCATCGCCCCCGCGGAGCTGCGGCCCTACCTCGTCGGAGCGGTCGAGCGGGGCATCGCGCGCCTCGCGGGCGGCCGCTGAGCGGGCTGCCCGGCGGTTGCTCGCCCGCCCCCCCTCCGAAGCGGCGCTCCGTCGCCGCGACCACCACGTCGTGCTTGCACGAGAGGCGGTTGGCTCCGCGCTCCGCGGGTCGGGGGCCGCTCGTGGCTCGAGGGAACGAGCGTGCCCACCTGCTCCCGTCCGTTGCCCTGCTCGTGGCAGGAGACTTCCCACCGCTCGGCCGCTCGACGCGCCGGTGTGCGCCCGAACCTACCTTCGCCTACCGGCACGGCGCGTGAAACGAGCCTCCGCCGACTCCCTTCCCCGGAGCGAGGAGATCCCAGTGAGACCAGCCTGCAGGTGGGCCGGGGTCGCGGCGATGATGCTCGCGGCCCCGCTGGCCCGCGCACACGAGCTCGTGTGCGAGAAGACCGTCAACGGAGCCGCCGTCGTCGAGGTCGACTCCTATCCCGCGACCCTCACGTTCCAGGCGACCGTCCGGAACGTGCACCCCACCGACGTCTCCATCGTCGCGTGGATCAGCGATCGGTTCATGGACCCGGCCCGGCAGGAGCTCGACCTCGCGCTTCCGGTCGGCGGATCGCAGACCTTCGAGTACGGGCTCACCCTCGACTCGTACGAGGAGTGCGTCACCCTCGCCGGGGAGGCCGGCATGTCCTGCTCGACCACCGGCGGCTGCGCGCGGCTCGACAACCGCTTCGCGGCGGGGTGGGAGCACGGCGAGGCGCAGTGCACCGCGCGGGTGGTGTGCAAGCCGCCCGAGGTGCCGCCTCCGCCCCCGCCGAGCGGCGTCACCCGGACGCTCGGGTTCTGGAAGACGCACGTCGACGCGGCGACGGCATGCATCGCCGGCGGCCCCATCGACCTCGGGTTCACCACGATCGACACGCTGGAGGAGCTCCTCGGGCTGCTCTGGGCCAGCCCGGCGCGGTACGTGTCCGGCGAGCCGCGCGACGCGCTCGCGCGCTTCCGCATCCTGCTCGCCCACCAGACCGCGGCCGCCATCTGCAACGGGCGCGCGTTCGGGACGTCCTCGCCGCTCGTGGCCGACGCCGTGACGGCGCTCGGCGGAACGGCGTGCGGCGACATCAAGGGGCTCATCGACGACCTGGCCGCCTTCAACACGCAGGGCGACGCGCTGCCGTTCCCCGACGGCTTCGCCGTCGGCCCGGCCCAGCCCGTCGACGCCCGCGCCCTCGGCGTCGACCCGACCTCGCCCACCGGCGAGACCTGCAGCCCGTGAAGGAGGAACAGACCATGATCCGAACGCTCGAGACTGGCCTCCTCCTCCTCTCCCTCGCCGCGATCGCCTGCGGCGGCACGAGCCCCAAGGGCAAGACCGGACCCGCCGGAGCTCCCGGCGAGCCGGCGATCGAGACCCCGACCACGCCCCCGCCCGACGACTCCGTGGGCGCGACCGATCCGACGACGTCCCTCGAGCCTCAGCTCGCGACGCTGCGGCTCCTCGGCGTCGCGAACCCCGGCTTCGACGCGGTCGTCCTCGACCTCGCGGCGGTCTCCGTCGAGGTGGACGGCGCGCCGCTCGCCATCGACCTGAGCCGCGTCACGACCATGGACCTGACGCGCGCCGACCACGCCTGGGACCTCGGCACGTTCACCCTGCCCGCGCCGGGGAAAGTGGCGCACGTGCGCATCGCCCTCGACGACGTCGGAGCGTGGGAGGAGAGCGGCGCTGCGGGCGCGCTCGACGCCTGCGGCCTCCCGATCGAGTTCGACGCGCCGGCGGAGTGGCTCGCGCTGCGCGGCCACGCGGTCGTGCACCTCGACCTCGGCCGCTCCGTCCTGAAGGTCGGCGCGGAGGACGCGATCCTGCTGCCGCAGCTGCAGGTCCGTTACTGAGCGGAGAGGGGGGCGCGCGTCCCGCGCCGGCGGGGGGGCCGCGCGCCCCGGGCGGG
>NZ_JALCZC010000106.1:0-7753 GCF_022690805.1 Anaeromyxobacter sp. SG66 | reverse complement strand
GGTTCCGGTGGGGGGGGGGGGGCGGAGGCCCCCGGGGGGGGGGGCGCCCGGCCCCCCCGATTCCGTCTCGACGACGTCCCTCAGCGCGGATCCTCGAGCGGGAGCTGCCCCGTCCGCGGATCGAGCCCACCCAGCACCGCCGCGCCGTGGAGCCCCGCGCGCCGGCAGGCCTCCGCGAGCGGCACGCCCGCGGCGAGGAAGAACGTCAGCGCCGCGGCGAAGCTGTCCCCCGCCCCGTACGCGCCCCCGCCCCGCGGCGGCGAGGGCGGCGCCTCGAAGAGCTCGAACCCCTCCTCCGTCTCGATGCGGCCCCCGCGCGCGCCGTCGGTGAGCACGAGCGCCACGGGCGGCACCGCGTGGTCCGCGCGCCGGCTCGCCTCCCGCGGATCGCGGACGCTGCCGACCACCGCGTCCGCGCGCACGCCCGAGGCGGCGAGCGCGGGCCGGCGCCGGGCGGCGACGACGAGCACCCGCGCGGCGCGCGCGGCCCGGAGGGCCGCGGGGTCCTGCGCCGTGAAGTAGGCGGCGTCGAAGCCCGCCAGCGCGCCCCACGGCAGCGGGTCCTCGGCGCGGGGATGCAGGGGCTCGCCCACCACCAGGATGGTGCGCTCGCCGGCCGGATCGACCATCGCGATCGCGCGGGTGTGCGGCTCGGCCCGGCGGACCGCGTGGACGTGCGCGCCGCTCGCCGCGAGCTCGGCCGCGACGGCGTCACCCGCGGCGTCGTCGCCGATCGCCGTGAAGAGGTGCAGCTCCGCGGGGCTCCGCACGAGCTGCCAGAACGCGACCCCGCCTCCGCCCCCCGGGAACCAGCGCGGTCCGTCGAGGTGGACGATGTCGCCCGCCGCCGGGACGGCGGGGACACGGCCGATGGTGACGTGCTCGACGTGCCCGATGACGGCGATCCGGAGGCTCACGCGGGCGGTTGTAGCGCGGAGGGGGCGGCCCGCGCACCGGTCCCTTCCTCAGCGCGGCCCGCGCCGCTTCGCGCCCGGCGCGCTCCGCCGGGGCGGGGCGGCTTCCCGCGCGCGCTCGTAGCGGCGCGGGACCTCCGCGCCGTGGGGCCGCGCCGCGTGCCTCGGCTCCCCCGCGCGCGCGGGTGGGCCCAGCGGCTCGATCCGCGCGTCGGGCATGCGCGGGTCCGGCCGCCGCGCGGCGCTGAGGAACCGCTCGGCGGAGGCGGCGGCGACCTCGAAGCGCGTCTCCTCGGCCTGGATGACGATCTTGCCGATGTCGTCGCGGGTCACGCCGCCCCGCCGGCAGAGGAGCGGCAGGATCCAGCGCGGGTCCGCCTGCCGCGAGCGGCCGAGGGAGAGCCGGAACCAGCGCGCGTCCTTGGGCGGCCCGGCGCGGGGCGCGCGACGCTCACCGGCGCGGGCCGGCGCCTCGCGCGCGGCGCGGGCCGTCTCGGGCAGCTCCTCCGGCGCGGGCAGGCGCGCCCGGTCCCGCCGCACGAGCGCGACCGCCAGCTCGACGGCGGAGCGCGTCTCGACGAGCCGGCGCGCCGCGGCGAGGTCCTCCTCCGGCGCGTCGGCGGCGAGCGCGGCGACGTCCGCCCCGAGCCGCTCGGCGTCGCCCGCGCGGATCGCCTCCGCGGTCGGCACCGCCGTCCACTCGGCGGCCACCCCCGCCTCGCGCAGCATCCGCTCGAGCCGATACCGCTCCGGCGGCGCCGCGAGCAGCACGGCCACGCCCTTGCGCCCGGCGCGGCCGGTCCGCCCGCTGCGGTGCTGGAGCGCCTCCGCGTCGCGGGGCAGGTCCGCGTGCAGCACGAGGGCGATGCCCGGCAGGTCGAGGCCGCGGGCGGCGACGTCGGTCGCGACGAGGACGCGCGCGCGGCCGTCCCGGAGCGACTTCAGGGCGCGCGTGCGCTCCGCCTGGGTGAGCTCGCCCGAGATGGCCACCACCTCGAACCCCCGCTCGCCCAGGCCGGCCGCGGTGTGCTGGACGGCCTCGCGCGTCGCGCGGAAGACGAGCGCGCTCGGCGGGTCGGCCTCGCGCAGGACGTTCACGATCGCGTGCTCGCGCTCGCGCGCCGCGACGAGGTGCGCGCGGTAGGCGATGTCGGCGTGCGCCTCGCCCGCGGGCGTCGCGGCCACGCGCGCGGGCTCGCGCGTGTAGCGCTTCGCGAGCTCGACGATGGGGCGCGGCAGCGTGGCCGAGAAGAGCACGGTGCGCCGGTCAGGCGGCGCCGCCCCGAGCAGCTTCTCGAGCTCCTCGCGGAAGCCCATGTCGAGCATCTCGTCCGCCTCGTCGAGGACGAGGGCGCGCACGGCGGAGAGATCGAGCGCGCCGCGCTCGAGGTGGTCGACGAGCCGGCCGGGCGTCCCGACGACGACGTGCACCCCGTCGGCGAGCGCGCGCGCCTCGCGCCGCGGGTCCATGCCGCCGACGCACGACGCCACGCGCCCGCCCGCGTCCGCGAACAGCCAGGCGAGCTCGCGCTGCACCTGGATCGCGAGCTCGCGCGTCGGCGCGACGACCAGCGCGCCCGGCGCCCCCGCCTCGCCGAACGTCCCGGCGTCCTCGAGGAGCGTCTCTGCGAGGGCGAGGCCGAAGGCGATGGTCTTGCCCGAGCCGGTGCGCGACGAGACGAGCAGATCGCGGCCGCGGTGCGCGGCGTCGAGGACGGCGGCCTGGACCGGCGTCGGCTCGGCGTAGCCGCGGCGGTCGAGGGCGGGGAGGAGCGCGGGGTGGGCCCCGATGGAGCTGAAGGTGTTCACGGGCTACGTTCTAACCCCGACGCGCGGCCGTTAGGCATTTCTTAGGAAGCGCGGAAGGATCATTTAGGAAGCGGGCGCCCCTGCCCCAGAGGCACATTGCGCACGCACGGCGCGGCGGGCCGCCGGAGCGGAGGCGCGATGCGGGGGACCGGACGGGCGAGGCTTCGCGGCGGCTCCCGGCGGCGCCTCACCGCGCTGGCGGCGGCCGCCGTCCTCGCCGGCGCCCTCCTCCTCCTCGGCGCCGCCGTGAGCGCCTCCGCCCCGGCGCTCGACCCGGCGGGGACGGAGGAGACCTCCGTCGCGAAGGCGCCCCCCCGGCTCGTCGACACCGGGCTCTACGCGGACGCCGCGACGCGCCGGATCGACCCCGCGGTGCTCCCCTATACGCCGCAGTATCCGCTGTGGTCGGACGGCGCGACGAAGCGGCGCTGGATCCGCCTGCCGCCCGGCTCCGCGATCGACGCCACCGATCCGGACGCGTGGGTCTTCCCGATCGGCACGCGGCTCTGGAAGGAGTTCAGCTTCGGCCGGCGGATCGAGACGCGCTACCTGGAGCGGGTGGCCGACGGCTCGTGGATCTTCGCGGCCTACGTCTGGACGGACGACGGCGCCGACGCGGTGCTCGCGCCCGAGCGCGGGATCCGCGGCGCGGCCGAGAGCCGCCCGGGGGTCCCTCACGACATCCCGTCCGTCTACGACTGCCGCGCCTGCCACGAGGGCGGCCCCACGCCGGTGCTCGGGTTCTCCGCGCTGCAGCTCTCTCCGGATCGCGA
The DNA here is from genome assembly GCF_022690805.1 of Anaeromyxobacter sp. SG66. Lineage (NCBI taxonomy): Bacteria > Pseudomonadati > Myxococcota > Myxococcia > Myxococcales > Anaeromyxobacteraceae > Anaeromyxobacter > Anaeromyxobacter sp. SG66. The sequence continues at coordinate 4,257 of NZ_JALCZC010000106.1, read as the reverse complement.
CCCGCTCGCCGCGCACGCGGAGCGGCCCGGCGCGGGGGACGTGGACCTGCCCGCGCTCGTCGCGCGCGGGCTCCTCCGCGGGCTGCCCGAGGCGCTCCTCCGCCGGCCCCCGCGGATCGCGGCGCAGACGCCGGTCGCGCGCGCCGCTCTCGGCTACCTGCACGCGAACTGCGGCATCTGCCACGACGCCCGCGGGCCGCTCGCGACCCTGGGGCTCTCGCTCGCGCAGCGCGTCGGGCCAGGCGCTCGGCAGGACGCGGCCCTCGCGACCGCGGTCGGCGTGGCGAGCCGCTTCCGCCCGGCCGGCACCCCCGAGGGCGACGTCCCGTCGCGGATCCGCCCCGGCGATCCGGACCGGAGCGTCCTCCTCGCGCGCATGGCCTCGCGCGACCCGCTGCTCCAGATGCCGCCGCTCGGGACCCACGCCGTGGACGACGCAGCCGTCGCGCTCGTCTCCAGGTTCATCCGCGAGCTCCGGCCCGGCCCCGCCCCCCTCTCTCGCAGCACCCCACGCCAGGAGGAAGCCCGATGAAGAAGCGCATCGTCCCCGTCGCCCTCGGCGGCGCCGCCCTGCTCGCCGCGCTCGCGCTCACCCGCGTGAGCGCGGACGCAGGGGGCGACGTGGCCCGCGGCAAGTACCTCGTCACCGCCAGCGGCTGCAACGACTGTCACACTCCGTGGAAGCCCGGGAAGAGCGGCGCCCCCGAGCCGGACATGACGCGGATGCTCTCGGGGCACCCCGAGCAGCTGACGATGCCCGCCGCCCCGGCGCTGCCGCAGGGGCCCTGGATGATCACCGGGGCCGGGTCCATGACGGCCTGGTCGGGCCCGTGGGGCGTGAGCTTCGCGGCGAACCTGACGCCGGACGCGGAGACCGGGCTCGGCAAGTGGACGGAGAAGGAGTTCGTCGACGCCATGCGCTCCGGCCGGCACATGGGCAGGGGGCGGCCGATCCTCCCGCCGATGCCCTGGCAGAACGCCGCCACCCTGACCGACGCCGACCTGCGCGCGATGTTCGCCTACCTGCGCTCCATCCCGGCCATCAAGAACCGGGTGCCGGAGCCGCGCCCGCCCGAGCTCGCCACCGCCAAGCCGGCGCGGTGACGCCCGATGCGCTCGGCCGCCTCGCGCGCGGGCACCTCACCCGCACTCCTTCTCGAGGAGCGAGACCGCGCAGTCGAGCTCGAGCGCGAACCGGCCGCGCCGCACCGGCACGAGCCGGACCTCCGGACACTTCTCCTGGAGACGCCGGCGCAGCAGGATGAGCCGGCTCTCCAGGTTGTCCTTCACGGCCGGCAGGCCGAGGGCGGGGTCGAGCCGGAGCTCGCGGTTCGTGAACTCGGTGCGCCCCTCCCGCCGGTGCTGCCCGAGCAGCTTCCACAGGATCCGGCCGGGCACGTTGCGGATCAGGTACTCCCCGTCCACGAAGACGCAGTCGTCGTTGCGGTAGTAGCAGAACACGCGCCTGCGCTCGGGGGCCGGGGCGAGCCGGGGCGCGGGGAACGGCCCCGTCCCCTCTCCTGCCGGCCGCAGGCGATCCATCCCCATCGCGATCTGGTTCCCCACGATCCCGAGGAAGGCCTCGTCCCAGTCGTCGAAGCAGAGCGGGTCGCGGCTCTCGAACGCGAGCACGCCGACGAGCCGGTCCCTCACGAGCAGCGGGAGCGCGAGCTGCGCCTGGGCGTCGGGGAGGCCGGGGAGCGGGACCTCCGGCGGGAGCGTTCCGCCCCCGGCCGCCTCGAGGCGCTCGCGCACCGCGCGCCCGTAGCGCAGCTCCGCCCCGACCCCCGCGACGCGGAGCATCCGCCGCCGCTGCGCCACGCAGCCGATGATCCCGGCCCCGATCCGGGCCCTCGCGCCGAGGGCCGCCTCGTAGCCGTGGCTCGCGATCGCGACGAGCTCCGCCCCGCCCGCGGGGACGAGCACCATCGCGTGCGAGAACCCGAACAGCGCGTCGAGCGCCTCGAGCGCGCCCGCGAGCAGCGCCGGGAGGTCCGGGGCGCGCGCGATCCGGTCGGAGACGACCTGCAGCCCGCGTATCTCCGTGAGCGGCCCCGCCGGCAGCGGCGGCGCGGCCTCCTCGAGGGCGGGATCGGCCGGGAGGAGGAGCCCCTCCACCCGCTCCACCGAGAGCACCTCGTAGACGTCGGCGGAGCGCAGCGCGAAGACGCCGGTCATGCCGGTGTGCGAGGCGATCACCTGGATGCGCAGGGCCATCGTGTCGAACAGCGGCCCCTCGGTCTCCGCGTGCTCGAAGCGCAGGCGCAGCCGGTAGGCCTCGAAGGTGAGCGGGTGGTAGAGCAGCACGGAGGCGAGCGGGTTCTCCTCGACGTTGCGCCGCGTCTTGTTGAAGAACTGGCAGGAGAGCGCGACGCGCCGGGGGTCGACGTACTGGACCTGCGACAGGTACGTGACGTTCGGCTCGCCGTCGCGGCCGCAGGTCGCGATCTGGGCCGGCACGATGCCCGGGAAGCACGGGCCGAGCTCCTCGAGGCGGATCATGGCGCGCGCCCCGCGACGTCGACGAGCGGGGCGCCCGCGTCGGGCCCGGGCGTCTGCACGAACACGCCCTCCACGCGGACGCGCACCGCGTGGCACGGCCAGTGCGCGAGCCGGAGCGTGGCGCGCGCGGGGATCCCGATGACGCCCCACGCCTCGGCCAGCGCGTCGAGGTACCGCTCCAGCCTTTCGCGCTCGTCCGCGCCCGCCTCGCCGACCTCGACGGCGCGGCCCTTCACCTGCACCGAGCGGTGGTCCGCGGCGCGCGAGAAGCAGACCGCGATCCGGCCGTTGTCGCGGAGGTTCGCGAGCGCCTCCCTGGAGGTCGCCGCGGGCAGGAACACCGTGAGCTCGGCGCCGCCGCGCTCCACGCGCACGCCCATCGCGCGCAGGGCGTCCGGCGACAGCCGCGCGTCGCGCGTGGCGACGAGCACCGAGACCCCGGATTCGAGAAAGCCGGCGAGCTGCGCGGGGATCACCCAGACCTCCGACCTCGGATCCTAAAGGCCCACGTTCGCGCGCACCGCGCGCACCCGGCCCCGGAGACGGGTCCCGGGCGGGGTCCTGTGGCCCTTGCACTCCGAACGCGGGACGGACGCGCCTCTCCGCGTCCCGTCTTCCTGCGGCTTCTCCCGGCCGAAGAGAGCCGCTACCGTGTCTCATCGCCCCGGTGCGACGACCGCCGGCGGAGGCGCGGGTGACCCCACAGGAAACGCTCGAGCTCGCCGCCAGGGCGCGCGCCCCGGCCCCTGCGCGTCCCGGAGGAACGCTGGAGGACGCGATCCGCCCGGGCCTGCTGCTCGACGGGCGCTACCTCCTGCAGACGCTGCTCGACGAGGGCGGGACCTCGAGCGTCTGGCGCGCGGAGAACGTCCGTATCGGGCGCGCCGTCGCGGTGAAGATCCTCCGGGCGGAGGTCGCGCACAGCCCGCGCGACGTCGAGCGCTTCCGGCGCGAGGCCCAGATCGCCGTGCGCCTGTCCTCGCCGCACGTCGTGGACGTGCTCGACTTCGGCGACGCGCCCGGCGGCGCGCTGTACCTCGTGATGGAGCTCCTCGCCGGCGCGTCGCTGCGTGAGCGGCTGCGCCGGGACGAGCGGCTGCCGCCCGCCCGCGTGACGGAGCTGCTCCGCCAGCTCCTCGCCGGCCTCGACGCGGCGCACCGCGCCGGCATCGTCCACCGCGACCTGAAGCCCGACAACCTGTGGCTCGTCCCGCTGCCGGACGGCGAGGAGCGGCTCAAGATCCTCGACTTCGGGATCGCCAAGCTCGCGGAGCCCTCCCCGCCCACCGAGCGCGACCAGGCGGGCTTCGTCGTCGGGACGCCGCAGTTCCTCTCGCCGGAGCAGGCGGTCGGCGCGGAGGTGGATCACCGCGCGGACCTCTACAGCGCCGGGATCATCGCCTGGCTGCTCGCGACGGGCCGTCACCCCTTCCCGACCCACGATCCGCTGACGCTCCTGCGCGCCCACGCCTACGAGCCGGTCCCCTCGCCCGCGGACGAGTGCCCGTCGCTGGCGGCGCACCCGGCGCTCCTGCGCTTCATCGCGCGCGCCACGGAGAAGGACCCCGACCGGCGCGCCCAGAGCGCCGCCGAGCTCCTCGAGATCCTCGAGGGCCGAGCCGTCTCCGCGACGCCGGTCCTCACGGCGACCGGGCCCGCGCTGACGCCCCCGCTCCGCGCCGCGCTCGCCGCGCCGGCGCGCAGCGGGCTCGTGCGGTCGGCGGCGGCGGTCGCGCTCGCCGCGGCGCTCGCGCT
>NZ_JALCZC010000105.1:0-14335 GCF_022690805.1 Anaeromyxobacter sp. SG66 | reverse complement strand
ACGCGAGCGGCGCCGCGACGATCTGCGCCCCGGCGGGGGTCGCGCCGGGCGCGGCGACCGGGACCGGCGCGGGGGTCGGCCCCGGGACGGCGCTCGCAGGCGCAGCGGCGGGAGCGGCGGCCGCGTCCGTCGGCTGGACCAGCGCCACCCCGGCGCGCTCGGCGGCGTCCTGCGCCTTGAGCTCCATCCACTTCTTCACGACCGCCATCGCGGTCGGCGCGGCGTTGGTCGAGCCGAAGCCCGAGTGCTCGTTCAGCACCACCACCACGATCTCGGGATCCTCCGCCGGCGCGAACGTCGCGAACCACGCGTGGTCGCGCTCGAAGTAAGGCACCTGCTCGGCGCGCATGCGCTTGCCCATCTTGACCACCTGGGCGGTGCCGGTCTTGCCGGCCGCCGTGAACTCCTTCGGGCGCTGCCAGTAGGCGGTGCCGAACGGCTCGTTGACGGCGGCGAGGAGCCCCTTCATCACCGTGTCGCGGGTGGACTGCTTGATGTTGGGGCGGCTGCGCTCCTGCGGCGCGAACTCCTGCAGGACCTTGCCGTCGGCGTCCTCGACGCGCAGGACGACCTGGGGCTTCCACACCTTGCCGGTCGCGAGCGCGCCGTAGAACACGACCTGCTGGATCGGCGTGACGTTCACGTCGCCCTGGCCGATGGCGAGGTTCACCGGCATGCCCTTCTGGTAGCCGCCGCGGATGTGCCGCTCGTGCCAGGCGACGTCGGGGACGAGGCCCGGCACCTCTCCCTGGACCCCGAAGTCCGTCGGCACGCCGAGCCCGAACTCGTGCGCCCACTTCGCGATCGCGTCCGCCCCGAGCCGGGCGCCGGCCTCGTAGAAGAAGACGTCGCAGCTCGCGCCGAGCGCGTGCTCGAAGTCCACGGCCCCGTGCCCGGTCTCCTTGTCGCAGCGCCAGCGGTGCGAGCCCATCTTGAAGTAGCCGGGGCAGTTGATCGTCGTGTTGGGGCGGTAGAGCCCCTCCTCCAGCGCGGCGATCGAGGTGAGCGCCTTGAACGTCGAGCCGGGGTGGTAGTGCTGCTGGATGGCGCGGAAGAGCTCGGGCTGCAGCGGGTCCGAGTGGATGGCGGCGAGCTCCGCCGAGGTGATGCGGCCGGACATCTTGTTCGGGTCCGGCGCGGGCCGGTCGACGAGCGCGAGCAGGAACCCGGTCTTGGCGTCCATCGCGAGGACCACGCCGGCGGTCGCGGGGAACACCTGCTCCGCGAACTCCTGCAGCCGCCAGTCGATCGAGAGCACGAGGTTGTGCCCCGGCACGCTCGGCACGACGCGCTGGTCCTCGGGGATGAGGCCCTCCGCGTCCTCCTTGCGGCGCCCCTTCGCGTCGACGGGGACGCGCTCCTTCCCGTCGATGCCGCGCAGCTCGCGCTCGAACTTCCGCTCGAGGCCGCGCCGGCCGGTGTAGTCGCCGAGCAGGTACGGCGCCTGGCCCGTCCCCGAGCGCTGCACCTCCTCGTTGAGCCGCTTCAGCTCGTCGGGGCCGGCCTCGTTCATGTAGCCGATGAGGTGACCGCCGAGCCCGGCGTACCGGTAGTTCCGGTGCGGGATCGGCTGCACGTCCACGCCCGGGAGATCCATCTGGTGCGCGAGGAAGCGGTCGAGCTCCTCGCGGGCGATGTCGACCTTCACCGTGAACGGCCGGAACCGCTCCAGCTTGCGCGCGCCGCCGAGGAGCCCGCGGGAGCGCTCCACCTCCTCGGGCGTCATCGAGAGCATGGCCGCGAGCCGCGCGAGGACCTCGTCGCACTGCTTCCCGCAGAAGTAGGGCGTGAGCGTGACGTCGTACGAGGGGCGCGAGTCCACGAGGATGCGCCGGTTGCGGTCGAGGAAGTGGCCGCGATCCGCCGGCTGGCGGATCTCCTTCACGAAGTTCTCCTCGGCCTTCTCCTTGTACTCGTCCCCCTGCAGCACCTGCAGGTGGTAGAGGCGCCCCACGAGCGTGAGGAACGTGAGGACGGCGAGCCCGGTCGCCCAGGCGAGCCGCGGCCGGAAGTCCTTCTGCGCCGCACCGGGCGCGCTGGGAGGGATGATCGACATCGCGTGTCAGCGGAGGAGCCCGTGCTCCTCGCGGTGGAACAGCCGGTCGACCCGGCGGAGTCCCGGGTAGAGCAGCGGCGCCGCGGCCGCCGTCAGGAGCGCCTCGAGGAGCATGCGCGGCACGAGCCCGAGGCCGGGCGCCGACTCCGGGGCGGAGGTCAGCCGAGTGAGGACGAGCGCGCCGAGCGAGATCACGAGGGCGCCGCCCCCGGAGAGCAGCGCGAACCCGCCCCGGCTGCGCACGTCGACGGCCGCGTTCACCGCGCGCGCGAGGACGAAGAGGAGCACCGCGAGGAAGGTCATGAGCCCCTTCGGCGAGCCGGTCACGAGATCGAGCACGTAGCCGATCCCGGCCGCGCCCACCGAGCCCTCCACGTTCCCCCCGTGGAGGCCCAGGTAGACGACGCACGCGGCGAGGAGCGCCACGGAGAACGCGCCGCCGCCCACCCAGCGCAGGACGGCGGACTGAAGCGCGGCGATGGCCAGCGCGAACAGGACGTGGGCGAGCGGCTTCACTGTGGGTTTCCGGGGGCGTAGGCGGCCGGGAGGACCTCCGCGGTCCGCTCCCAGGCGGTGACCACGAGGACCTCCTCGATGCGCGTCACGTCCACCGACGGGACGACGCGCGCCTCCTGGAACAGGCCGTGCTGGTTGCGCTCCAGCTTCGTCACCTTCCCCACCGGCAGGCCGCGCGGGAACACGCCGTCGGTGCCGGACGTGACGAGCGAGTCGCCCTCGATCATGTCCTCGACGCGCAGCGCGTAGTCGAGCTTGCACGCGTCGGGCTTGCCCATGCCGCGCACGTTCGCGCGCGCGCGGGTGCGGTCGACCACCGTCGCGATGGAGCTGTTGCGATCGGTGAGGACCAGCACGTCGGCGGTGTGCGCGGAGACGCCGTGGACACGCCCCACCACGCCCTCGGCGACGACGACCGGCATCATCCGCTCGATCCCCTCCTCGGTGCCGCGATCGACGGTGAGGAGCTGGAGCCCGGCGGGCGCGAGCCGCACGCCCACGACGCGCGCGCCCACGTACTTCCGCGCGGGCGACTCCTGCGCGAACGCGAGCAGCTTGCGCAGCCGCTCCACCTCCGCGCGCTCCGAGAGGAGCTGCTGGCGCTCCATCTTGAGCAGGTCCACTTCGCGTGAAAGATCGTTCGCCTTCTCGCGGGCGTGGCGCAGCGCGAGGTAGCCGTCCCAGGAGCGCAGCCCCCCGGACACGGCCCAGCCCACGCTCCGCTCGACGGGCGTGATGAGCCACAGGATGGCGCGATCGAGCTTCGAGCGCTCGCTCGGCTTCCTCGCGTGCGCGAAGTAGACACCCAGCGGTACGACGAGCAGCACCGCGACGAGGATGAGCTCGCGGTACCGCCTCAGCAGTGCGAACACGGACACTCCGGCGGGGGCAGAAACCCTTGCATTTTAGCCCCCTTCGACTAGGGTGTTCAACCTTCCGGCGCCCCCTCCCACGCGGGGCTGCCGACCTACAACAACGCGGAGCACCGGTTCATGCTGGAAGGGCTGCGAGCAAACAAGGGCGGCATCATCACCTGGATCTTCCTGGGCGCGATCATCGTCGTGTTCGTGATCAGCTTCGGCCCCGGCAGCCTCAGCAAGGGCGGGTGCCGAGGTGCGGGCGCCTCCTACGCCGCGAAGGTCAACGGGAAGACCATCCCCGCGGTGGAGTGGGAGCGGCAGTACGGCCAGCTCTACAACCTCTACCAGTCGCAGATGGGTGGCGGCTTCACCCGCGAGCTCGCCGCGCAGCTCGGCGTGGCCGACCAGGCCCTGAGCCAGCTCGTGGATCGGGAGCTCGTGATCCAGGAGGCGAAGCGCCGGGGCGTCCTCGTCTCCGACGCGGAGCTCTCGAGCGGCATCCACGCGATCCCCGCCTTCCAGCAGAACGGCGCGTTCCACTTCGAGACCTACGAGGCCGCGGCGCGCCAGAACTTCGGGTCGCCCGCGAAGTTCGAGGCGTGGTACCGCGACCAGCTCCTCTACGGCAAGATGCTCGCCGTGGTGGGCGAGGACGTGAAGGTCTCCGACGCCGAGGTCAAGGAGGCGTGGAGGATCGACGCGGACAAGCTCGCCCTCACCTTCGTCAAGTTCCCGCTCGCCGCGTTCCAGGCGGAGGCGAAGCCCTCCGACGCGGAGGTGAAGGCCTTCGCCGAGAAGGAGGGGGCGCGCATCGAGCAGTTCTACAAGGACAACCCGGCCCGCTTCGACCAGCAGAAGAAGGTCCGCGTGCGCCACGTCCTCGCGCGGGTGGGCCCCGGCGCGGACGACGCCGCCGCCAAGAAGAAGATCGAGGAGGCCGCCGCCCGCGTGAAGAAGGGCGAGGACTTCGGGAAGGTCGTGGCGGCGCTCTCCGACGACGAGGCGACGAAGGCCCGGGGCGGCGAGCTCGGCTTCGTGACCGAGGGGCTCTTCGACGAGGCGTTCGCGAAGGCGGCCCTCGCGCTCGAGCAGGGCAAGGTGTCCGAGCCCGTGCGCAGCGCGTCGGGCTGGCACCTCGTGCAGGCCGAGGAGGTCGTCCCGGCGAAGAAGGTCTCGCTGGCCGACGCCCGGCCGGAGATCGCCCGCGAGCTCCTCGCGCAGGAGCGCGCCCGCAAGGCGGCCGCGGACCGCGCCCAGGCGGCCCTCGCCGCCGCCCGCGGCGGCAAGACGCTCCCCGCGCAGTTCCCGAACGCGAAGCCCCTCACCGTCGGCGGGCAGCCGATCGTGGCCGAGGAGACCGGCACGTTCACGGCGTCGAGCCCGTTCGTCCCGAAGCTCGGTCCGGCGGCCGAGATCATCGGGGCCGCGCGCGCCGCTCGCGCCGGCGAGGTCCTGCCGAAGGTGTTCGAGGTCCCCTCCGGCCCGGTCGTGGCGGTCGTCACCGCCCGCGAGACGGCCGACGAGAAGGCGTTCGAGGGCGCGCGCGAGCAGGTGTCGGCGCGGCTGCGCAACCAGAAGGAGGCGCAGGTCGTCTCCACCTGGCTCGAGACCCTCCGCAAGGGCGCCAAGATCGAGCGGAACATCGAGCTCCTGGGGAGCGCCACCGCCGCGCGGTAAGGCCTCCATGGCGCTCCGGCTCGTCCTCGCATCCCAGAGCCCGCGCCGCCGCGAGCTGCTCGCCCAGCTGGGCGTGCCGCACGAGGTGCTGCCGGCGAACACGGACGAGTCCGTGCGCGCCGGCGAGCCGGCGCGCGAGTACGTCCTGCGCGTCGCCCGCGAGAAGGCCCGCGCCGTGCCCGGCGAGCTCGTGCTCGCGGCGGACACGGCGGTCGTGCTCCGGGGCGAGGTGCTCGGCAAGCCGCGCGACGCGGAGGACGCGCGGCGCATGCTCGGCGCGCTCTCCGGGAGCGCGCACGAGGTGCTCACCGGCGTCTGCGTCCGGCGCGTCGGCGCCTCCGGCGCGACCGAGGTCGAGGCGGTGGTCTCGACCGCCGTGCGCTTCGCCCCGCTCGACGAGGCCGCGATCGCCTGGTACGTCGGGACCGGCGAGCCGCTCGACAAGGCCGGGGCCTACGCCATCCAGGGCGCCGGCGGGGCGTTCGTGCTGAGCGTCGAGGGCAGCGTCTCGAACGTCGTCGGGCTCCCGCTCGCGGAGACGGCCGAGCTGCTCCGCCGCGCCGGCCACCCCCTCCCCTGGGACGCCCCCGCGGACGCGGAGGGGTGAGCGCCGTGGGGATCGCCGAGAACCTCGCCCGGCTGCGCGCGGAGCTGCCCGCTCACGTGACCCTCGTCGCGGTGTCGAAGACGCAGCCCGCGGCCGCCATCCGCGAGGCGTACGCGGCCGGGCAGCGCGACTTCGGCGAGAACTACGCGCAGGAGTGGCGCGAGAAGGCGGAGGCGCTCACGGACCTCGCCGAGCTCCGCTGGCACTTCATCGGCGGCCTGCAGACGAACAAGGTGAAGTACCTCGCCGGCCGCGTCGCCTACGTGCACACCGTCGATCGCGCGGAGCTCGCCCGCGAGCTCTCCCGCCGCTTCGCCCAGAAGGGCGCGGTCGCGCGCGTCTTCCTGGAGGTGAACACGGGCGGCGAGGCGTCGAAGGCCGGCTGCGCGCCGCGCGAGGCGCCCGCGCTCGCCGCGGCGATCCGCGCGCTGCCCGCGGTCGAGCTCGTCGGCGTGATGGGCATCCCGCCGCCCGACGACGACCCGCGGCCCCACTTCCGGGCGCTCCGGGCGCTGCGCGACGGGCTCGGCCTCGCCGAGCTGTCGATGGGTATGAGCGGGGACTGGCGCGTGGCGGTCGAGGAGGGCGCGACCTTCGTGCGGGTGGGCACGGCCATCTTCGGGGTCCGGCCGCCCAAGGGCGCCTGAGGCGGCGCCGCCCCGCCGTCAAACCACCTTGAGGCGCAGGCGCCCGGAGTCGCTCACCGCGACCCGGAACTCCTGTCCGCAGTAGAAGCAGCGGACCTCGTCGCCGTGGCCGAACCCGTCGTCCCACGGGTTGTTCGCCGAGCAGTCCGGGCAGTCGAAGTCTCCGAACCGGCGCGTCCTCCCCGCCTCCGCGCTCGCGGCCGGGACCTCGTCCTCGTCGTAGCCCGCGTCGAACGGCATCGCGCTCCCTCCTCCTCGCGGGGGTGGTGCCGCCACCCGCGCCGGACCGGCCGGCGTGGGCGAGCGTACGCCAACCCGGGGCGGGCGTGCGAGCGAGCGCCAGGGGCACGATGTAGGACTGCCCGTTCACGGGCCGGGGAATAGCGGGACCGGGCGCTCCATTGTAAGCAATGCGTCAAGCGCTCCGCGCGGGAGCGTGCCGGAAACCGACACCCCTGTCGCGGCCTGGCCCCACGTTCGCGTCGGCGGCTTGCATTTTCGGGCTACACGAAGCTGGCATCTCGCTTGCTGAACCTCCGCGCGCCGCGCGGTCTCAGACGCGGAGACGGGAGAACCCTTGCACGAGCGCCTCGCCACCCTCGCAGTCGTCGCCCTCCTCGCCGCCCCCGCGAGCGCGCAGGGGTTCTCTCCCGGCGAGGAGACCGTCTTCCGGATCACGTACCTCAGCCTCCCCACGGGCGAAGGCAGGATCGTGGTGGGGAAGCCGGAGGGAGACATCTGGCCGGTGGTCTTCCAGGCGAAGACGCAGGGCGTGGCGGGCCTCGTGGACATCCGGGAGCACCTCGTCAGCTACTGGGACGCGCGCACGAAGCTCACCCGCGGCTCGGACCTCAAGGCCTACGAGGTGGGCGACTTCCACCAGGACAGCGCCCGCTTCGACCGCGTGAGCCGGAAGGCCACCGTCACGGTGCAGCGCAAGGGCAAGCGGAAGGAGCAGACGATCGAGGTCCCGGCGAACGTCCAGGACCTCACGAGCGCCTTCATGTGGCTGCGCCTGCAGCCGCTCGAGGTCGGCCGGCGCTACGACGTGCCCGTCGCCTCCGGCACCCACCAGTTCACGCTCGTCGCGGAGGTCGTCGGGCGCGAGCGGGTCGAGACGCCTGCTGGCGCCTTCCCCACGATCAAGGTGAAGATCCGCACCGCGCTCGAGGGCAAGTTCTCCACGAAGCGCGACTCCTGGATGTGGCTGTCCGACGACGCGCGGCACGTGCTCGTGCGCGCCGAGGCGGACTTCGCGGTGGGCAGCATCGTCGCGGAGCTGAGGAGCTACACTCCGGGCGGAGAGGTCGCGGCGCGCTGATCCGCGCCGGCCGGCGCACCCCCCGGCCGAGGCGCGCGTTGCATCGGCCGCCAGCGCGGCGCACCTTCGCGTGGATGCGCGCGGCTCTCCTCCTGGTAATCCTCGCGGCGTGCGCCGGCGGCGCGCCGGCCCGCTCCTGCGCGTCCGAACGGCCCGAGGCCCGCCCGGGCCCGCCGGTCGAGCTCGGCGTCGCGAGCGGGCTCGAGAAGCTGCGGCCCGCGGATCCCGTCCCGCGGGACCGGGAGATCGTGCTCGAGGCGGCCCGGGGCGAGTGCGAGTCCGCCCAGATCGCCGTCCGCGGCGCGCGGCCGATCGCGGCGCTCTCCGCCGAGGCGCGGCCGCTCGCCGGCCCCGGCGCCGTTCCCGTCACGCTCTACCGCGTCGCGACGCTGTCCCTGCCGCGCGGGTCCGGGCCGGAGGGGGAGCCGGGGGAGTGGCCGGATCCTCTCGTCCCGGCGCGGGATCCCTTCTTCGGCGAACCGCGCCGCGCGTTCCCGGTCGCGGTGCCGGCGCGCCGGCTCCAGGCGATCTGGGTCGAGGTCTGCGTCCCCGAGGGCGCGACGGCGGGCGAGTACCGGGGCGAGGTGCGCGTGCGCGACGGAGCGCGCGCGCTCGCGGCGGTCCCGCTGCGGCTGCGCGTGTGGCCGTTCACGCTGCCGGCGACCGGCGCGTTCACGGCGGCGTTCGGGCTCCCCACCCGCGTCGGCACGCGCGCCCTCGGCAAGCCGGACGACCCGGTGCTCGCGCGCGCGCTCGCGGCGGCGCTCCAGCGCCACCGCATCTCGCCGTACACCCTGTCCGCCGATCCGCCCGACGGCGAGTGCACCGCGCGCCGCTGCGCGCTCGACTGGGCCCGCTTCGACGCCGAGGTCGGACCGGTGCTCGACGGCACCCTCGTACCCGGCGTGAAGGGCACGTTCGCCGAGGTGCGGATCGCGGCGAAGGTCTGGGATGGGCCCGAGGCGGATCTCGCCGCGACCCTCCGCGCGTGGAAGCGCCACTTCGACGCGCGCGGCTGGAGCGATCGCCTCTGGCTCTACACGCTCGACGAGCCCCGGCCCGAGCAGCTCCCCGAGCTGCGCCGGCGCGCGCGGCTCGCGCACGAGGCCGGGATCCGGGTGTTCGCCACCCTCGCGCCCGACCCGGCGCTCTCGGGCGCCGTGGACGCGTTCGCGCCGAACCTCACGCTCGCCCCCGAGCGCGCGGGGCGGGACGAGCACGTCTCGTTCTCCTACGCCTCCTGCATGTCGCACGGGTGCGACGAGATCCCGCCCTCCGGCCGGAGCCGCGCGACGATGCTGCGCGAGTTCCGGGGCTGGCCGGGCTACGCCATCGACCGCCCGGGCACGACCGCGCGCGCGGTGGCCTGGCTCGGGTGGCGGCGCGGCCTCGCGGGCGAGCTGTACTACGACGTGCTCCACGCGTGGGTCGATCGCGATCCGTGGAAGGACGTGCGGGCGTTCGCGGGGAACGGCGACGGCACCCTCCTCTACCCGGGCCTGCCGGGGGAGCTCGGCGGCGAGCACGGGTTCCCGGTCGAGTCCATCCGGCTCAAGATCATCCGCGACGCGCTCGAGGATCTGGAGCTCCTGCGGCTGGCCGAGGCCGCCGGGCTCGGCGAGCTCGCGCACGCGACCGCGGCGAAGCTCGTCCCGAGCGCGCGCGGGTTCGAGCGGGACCCTCGCCGGTGGCTCGCCGCGCGCGCCGCGCTCGGGGACGCGCTCGCCCGCCTCGAGCTCCGCGCGAGGCGCTGAGGATCCTCGACGTGCTCGCGCCGCTCCTGGCCCTCGCCCTCGCCGCCGCGCCGCCGTGCGCGCTGCCGCCGCTCGCGGACGGCGAGCGCCCCTGGCGCACCGGCGAGACCCTCGAGCTCGAGCTCGACGTGCTCGGCGCCGTGAAGGCCGGGCTGCTCCAGCTCAGCGTCGAGCGGCCCATGTCGGGGGGCCGCATCGTCCCCCTGCGGGCGCGCGCCCGCACGACGGCGGCCTTGGCGAGCATCCGGAGGTTCGTCGGCGTGGGGCTCTCCTGGGTGGACGCGGCGACGCTCCTCCCCGAGCGCTACCGCGACGACATGGACGAGAACGGCGTGCGGAAGTCGAGCGACGCGCGGATGCCGGGCGACGGGCGGGTCACGATCGCGTACCGCCAGGGCGACCGGGAGAGCGAGGCGCGCTTCGACGCGGCGGGCGAGGTGCTCGACGCGCTCTCCGCCCTGTACTACCTGCGCGCGGCGCGGCTCGCGCCGGGCGACCGCTTCTGCTTCGACGCCGTCGCCAGCCGTCGCCTGTGGCACCTCGAGGGGACCGTCGCCGCCGAGCGCGAGGCGGTGGAGACCCCGGCCGGCCGGTTCGAGACGTTCCGGGTGGACGCGCTCGCGCGGCGGGCGGATCGTCCCGAGGCGCGCCCGCGGCCCGTTCACCTCTGGTTCACGCGGGACTCCCGCCGGCTGCTCGTCGCGGCGGTCTCGGAGATCGAGCTCGGCCCCGTGCGCGCCCAGCTCGCGGCGGTGCGCGGCACGCGCGCCGCCCGCTGAGCGCCGAGCGCCGAGGGGCGCGTCACATCCGCGCCGCCACCTGGGCGAGCCGGCGGCGCACGCTCGCGAGCGCCGCCCCGAGCCGCTCGATCCGGTCGATCGGCCCGCCGCCGAGCGCCAGCGAGAGGACGCGCTGCTGCGACGGCTCCGCCTCCGAGAGCGCCTCCTCGATGCTCGCGACGTAGGTCGCGATGGCTGCGAGCGCGCCGCGCGCCTGCTCGAGATCGTCGTCGAGGAAGTCGAGCACGACGTGCTCCCGCGCCGCGCGACCGGCGAGCCGCGCGCGGAGGGATTCCACCGCCCGGCGGCCCGCGGCATCCGGGCCAGGGACGACGCGCTCCTCGTCGACGACCACGACTGCGCTCTGACGCGGCATCCCCCGATGGTAGCGGGGCGATATCGCCGGTCAACTTTGCGGCGAGGGCGCGGACGTCACCGGCGGTGGACGTCGCTCATCCCTGCGTGAAGTCCGCTCCGGAGGCGCGCGTACGACACACCGCCGCTTGCGCAACCGTCACCGCTTTCGCGCGACTCATCCGCGAAGCAAGGGCTCGAGAGGCACACGAGACCGGAGGCGAGACGGGCACCCGCAGCGAGGCGCGCCGAGGCGTACTGCCTCCGTACGCCGCAGGCGCAACGAGCGAGGACGCCCGTCGCAGCCCCGGTATCGTGCGCCGCGCTGGAGAGAGGTAAAGCTAGATGAGGCCGCGGGAGCGGCGGAGGAGTTCTACCGTCTTCTGATACTCGACGTCCCAGGCGCTCGTCCCCTCCTGCAGGTGCTTCAGGCGGGCGCGCGCCTCGCGATCGATCTCCTCGTCGACGTCGAGGTGCTTCTTGAAGATGTTGAAGACCTTCTTCCGGAGGGAGTGATCCTCGGAATAGACCTCCTCGACGTTCCGCGAGATGAGGAGGAACTCGATCATCTGGCCGATGACGTACTCGATCCCCTCGTCGCCCATCTTGAAGCCGCGGACGTCGGCCATCTCGCGCTTCACCTGGGTGAACCGGGAGTGATCGTAGCCGCGGCGCTCGAGGGCCTCGCGGGTCGCGGCGTTCACGCGCTCCTCGGCGGCGAGGTACTCCTTCATGATCGCCGCCATGTCCATCTCGGCGTCGGCGATGCGCAGGGTCTCGACCTCGATGTCGCCGTCCTGCATGAGGGTCTGGATGACCTCGCGGGCGATCGTCGGGATGACCTTGGGGTAAAGCCGCATGGAAGTTCCTCGCCTGGACGGCCGCGGACCGCGCCGCGGGCCGAGTGCCGTTGCGAAGACCGCGAAACAAAAGGTAAAGCCGTATAAACCCCGGCCGCCAGGGGTGGCAAGAAAAAAAGGCCTCGGCTGCAGCATGGTTCCACGCGATCTGCGGCCTCGCCACCCGCCCCCTCGGGCTCGTCCCCTCACGGGCCCGTAGGGTTCGGCGACGCTCCGCGCGGCGTCGCGCCGGAGCGGTGACGCCCGGCCAGGAGCCGCCCCGGAAACGGCGAGGGCGGCGCCCCTCCAGGCACCGCCCTCTCGATCGCACGCCGCCGCTCGCCCCCGCCCCGCTCACTGCGCGTGCGCCGCGCACGGCGCGGAGCGGAGGACGGCCGGCCGCGCTAGCTCAGGTAGATCTTCTGCACGTCCGAGAGGAGCTTCAGCGCCTCGGCGCGCGGGCGCTGGAAGGCGTTGCGGCCCATGATCGAGCCGAACCCGCCGCCTTCCTTGATGCCGCGGATCTCGTTCAGCACGTCCTCGGTGCCCTTCGCCTCGCCGCCCGAGAAGATGACGATGCGCTTGCCGTTGAACGCGGACTGCACGACGTGGCGCACGCGGTCGGCGAGGGTCTTCGTCGGGATCTGATACTTCTCGTAGACCTTCTTCGCCTCCGGGTGCTCGACGAGGTCCTTGGGGGGCTTCACCTTGATGATGTGCGCGCCGAGCTGCGCCGCGATCTGGGCGGCGTAGGCGGCGATGTCCACGGCGGTCTCGCCGTCCTTCGACACGCCGGAGCCGCGCGGGTAGCTCCACACCACCACCACCAGGCCGGCCGCCTTGGCCTCCTCGGTGAGCTCGCGCAGGTGCTCGTACTGGGAGTTACGCGCGTCGGAGGCGGGGTAGATCGTGTAGCCGATCGCGGCGCAGCCGAGCCGCACCGCCTCCTTCACGGAGCCGGTGACCGCCGAGATGGGCGCGCCGCCGAGCTTCGAGAGCGAGTCGGAGTTGTTGAGCTTCAGGATCGTCGGGATCTGGCCCGCGAACTTCCGCGCGCCGGCCTCGATGAAGCCGAGCGGCGCCGCGTAGGCGTTGCACCCGGCGTCGATGGCGAGCTGGAAGTGATAGTCCGGATCGTAGCCCTCCGGGTTCGGCGCGAACGAGCGGGCCGGACCGTGCTCGAAGCCCTGGTCCACCGGGAGGATCACGAGCTTGCCGGTTCCGCCGAGCGTGCCCGTCATGAGCAGCCGGTGCAGGTTGGCGAGGGTCCCGGGGCTGTCGCTCTGATACCAGGACAGGATCTCTTTCACGCGCGTGGTGGTTCGCTCCGGCATTTCGATTCTCCCAGCAGGACGTGAGGGTTCGGGGTTCTCTAGGACGACGCGAGCTCCAAGTCGACGCGCAATCTAGAGAGCGCTGCGATGGGGTGGCAAGGGGAAAAGCCTCCGCCCGCTCGGCCGGCGCGGTGGCCGGTCCAAACCGGGCTGCGCAGCTTTGGAGTGAACCCCCGAAAAGGAAGGTCCCATGGCGCGTGGAGTCGGCGAGCGGCCGGAGCGGAGCCCGGCGGCGATCCTGTCCGAGGTCGAGTACCCCATCTCCCGCGATGATCTCGCTCAAGCGGCGGCGGAGAGCGACTCTCCAGCGGACGTGATCAACTTCCTCAGATCGCTGCCCGAGCGGATCTACACGAGCCCGAACGACGTCATGCGCCAGTTCGGCGAGGCGGGGGCGCGGTTCGGGCTGTTCTCGACGAACGTTCGCCATCGCGGCGATCTGGGCAAGGAGGCGGTCGAGACGGGGGCGGCGCCGACCAAACATCCGTAGAGACGGGGGGCTGCGCCCCCCGCCCCAGCAGCGGAGCTGCTGGGGCCCCACCCCCCGCGCGGCGGGGGCCCCGGGGCGCGGCGCCCGCGGCCGGCCGCCCCCCGCGACGGCTCCCCGCCGGGAGGGCTTCGCCCTCCCCGCGCGATTGCGCGGGGCCCCTCCCCGGTGTTCACGGTTGTTTCTGCGGGCGGCGGGCTCGGTGCGAACGCGGCGGGATCGGTGCGAACGCAGCGGCGTGGCGGGAATGCGGTGGATCGGTGCGAATGCGGCGGCGTGGCGGGTCGGCGCGAACGTGGCGGCGTAGTGCGAACGTGGCGGCGTGGCGGGAATGCGGCGGATCGGTGCGAATGCGGCGGCGTGGCGGGTCGGCGCGAACGTGGCGTCGTAGTGCCAACGCGGCGGCACGCAGCGAACGTGGGCGGCACGGCGCGATACGCGGCTGGCTTGGTGCGAACGCGGCGGGCGGCGAGAGCCCGGCGGGGGCCGCGGCCCATTCACTTTCCGTCGATGGCGCGGGGGTAGCAGCGCGAGACGAAGCCGCAGCCCTCGGCGCGGCAGCGGGCCTCGTCGCGGCCGAGTGAGGCGGGAGGGCGGTCGCCGTCACCGCGGAAGGCTTCCCAGGCGAGCCGCGGGGCGTCGGCCGCGAAGCGGGAGAGCTCGCGCTCGCCGGGGGTGACGTCCACGGCGCGGCAGTCCCCGCGGATGAACTGGAGGCGGGCGCGGACGCGGGCCTCGGGGTGGGCGCGGCGGGCGGCGAGCGCGTAGGCGACGAGCTGCAGGCGGTAGCGGTCGGCGGCGTCCGGCCGAAAGGTCGCGTACTTGTAATCCACGACCGTGAGCGCGGTGGCGCGCCGGTCCGCCACGAGGGCGTCGATGGCGCCGACGAGGTAGACCGCCGGCGCGCCGCGCTCCCGCGCGTGGAGGCGCAGGAGGAAGGGCACCTCGCGGCGGAGCCGCGCGTCGCGCGCCGCCGCCGCGAGCTCGCGCCCGCCCTCCGAGTCCGCGAAGCGCGACACCTCCGCGAGGATGCGCCGCACGCCGGGCGAGCGGGCGTCGTGACCGCGCCGCGCCGCGGCGGCGGCGAGCTGCGCGCGGCGCTCG
>NZ_JALCZC010000104.1:0-14473 GCF_022690805.1 Anaeromyxobacter sp. SG66 | reverse complement strand
CGGCGGCGGCGCGGCGGGCGAGGGCGGGGGCGCGTCGGCGCGCTGGGCCGGGACGCCGCCCGTCGGGCGGGGCGGATCGGCCGGCGCGGCGACGATGGTGCGCGGCTCGCGCTCGCAGGCGGCGAGCGCAAAGGCGAGGGCGACGGGGAGGAGCGCGCGGGGGATCATCGGTGGGGCTCGAGGCGAGGCGGAGCCGGAGCGGCCCCGCAGCCACATTCACATGGGGTAAACTCCGATCGGCACCACGTCGCCCGGCGGCGCGGCCGCGAGGAGCCGGGCGACGGTCTGGCCGGTGCCGGGCACGACCCGGTCCGGGCAGAGCTCGGCGAGGGGCGCGAGCACGAAGCGGCGCGTGATGAGCCCCGGGTGTGGCACCAGGAGCTCGGGCGTGCGGATCACCTGGTCGCCCAGGAGCAGGAGGTCGAGATCGAGCGTGCGGGCCGCCCAGCGGACGCCGGTGCGGCGCCGGCCGCAGGTGCGCTCGACCCGCTGGAGCGCCTCGAGGAGCGCGGGCGCGGGCAGCTCCGCCTCGAGCTCCAGCACCGCGTTGAGGTAGCGGGGCTGCGGCGGCCCGACCGGCGCGGTGTCGAACACGCGCGAGCCGCGCAGCACCGCGACTCGCGGCTCGGTCCGGAGCGCCCGCGCGGCGTGCGCGAGGTGCCCCCAGCGGTCGCCGAGGTTCGTGCCGACGGCCACGTAGGCGCGCATGCGCCTGCCCTAACACGCCGCCTGGGCTCAGACCACGGGATTGCGGAGCACCCCGATCCCGGCGATGTCCACCTCGACCCAGTCCCCGCGCCGGATGGGCCCCACGCCCTCGGGGGTGCCGGTG
This sequence comes from Anaeromyxobacter sp. SG66, assembly GCF_022690805.1. NCBI lineage: Bacteria > Pseudomonadati > Myxococcota > Myxococcia > Myxococcales > Anaeromyxobacteraceae > Anaeromyxobacter > Anaeromyxobacter sp. SG66. Next base: position 13,641 of record NZ_JALCZC010000104.1, on the reverse strand, counting down.
GCGACGACGTCGCCCGGCAGGAGCGTCATCACCTGGGAGATGAACGCGAGGAGCGCGAACGGGTCGACGGTCATGTCCCGCGTCGAGCCGCGCTGCCGCTCGGCGCCGTTGACCCGGCAGACGACGGGGAGATCGAGCGGGTCGAGCGACGTCTCGACGAACGGGCCGATCGGGCAGAAGGTGTCGAAGCCCTTCGCGCGGGTGAACTGCTTCTCCTCCCGCTGGATGTCACGCGCCGTGACGTCGTTCAGGCAGCTGTACCCGAACACGGCGCCGCGCGCCTCGGCGGCCGTGGCGCGCGAGAGCGGCCGCGCGACCACGACGGCGAGCTCCGCCTCGTGGTGCACCTCGCTCGACTGCTCCGGGCAGCGGATCGCCTCCTGCGGACCGACGACCGAGGTCGGGGGCTTCAGGAAGAGGAGCGGCTGCGCGGGGAGCTCGTTGCCGAGCTCGCGCGCGTGGGCGCGGTAGTTCCGCCCGACGCAGACGATCTTGGACGGCTCCACGGGCGCGAGCAGGGTCACCTCGGCGAGCGGGAGCGCCCGCCCCTCGGGGAGCCCGCCTGCCCACGGCGCGGCGTTCAGCGGCCGGACCTCGCCGCCCTCGACGACGCCGTAGCGATCCTGCCCCCGGTGCCGGAAGCGGCAGATCCTCACCTCGAGCTCCGCAGCTCGAGCACGTCGGCCATGTCGTAGAGACCGGCCGGCCGCCCCGCGACCCAGTGCGCCGCCCGCACCGCGCCCCGCGCGAACTGCTCGCGGCTCGTCGCCCGGTGGGTGAGCTCGAGGCGCTCGCCCTCGCCGCAGAAGAACACCGTGTGCTCGCCGACGACGTCGCCGCCGCGCAAGGTCTGGATGCCGATCTGCCAGGGCGGGCGCTCGCCGAGGATGCCGTGGCGCGTGTACGCGAGCGCGTCGGCCGGATCGCGATCGAGCGCCCGCGCGGCGACCTCGCCGAGCGCGACCGCCGTCCCGGAGGGCGCGTCGCGCTTCCGCTTGTGGTGGATCTCGACGATCTCGACGTCGTAGGCGTCGCCCAGCGTCTTCGCGGCCTGGCGCACGAGCTCGAACAGCACGTTCACGCCCACGCTCATGTTGGGCGAGAGGACGATCGGGACCTTCCGCGCCGCGGCCGCGACACGCGCCTTCGCCTCCGGGGTGAAGCCGGTCGAGCCGATGACGAGCGCGACGCCCTTCTCCGCGCAGACCTCGGCGTTGCGCGCCGACGCCTCGTGGCTCGTGAAGTCGATCACCACGTCCGCGCCGGCGATCGCCGCGGCGAGATCCTCGGCGACCGCGACCCCGAGCGGCGGGAGCCCCGCGAGCGTACCGGCGTCCTGGCCGGCGTGCCCGGGCCGCTCCACCGCGCCGGAGAGCTTCAGCCCCTCGTCGCCGGCCACGAGGCGGACGATCTGCGTCCCCATCCGCCCGGCGGCGCCGGTCACGACCACTCTCACCATCACCCTTCCTCCGGCCCGCGAGGGCCTCACGTCACGCGAGCTTCAGCCCGAACCGCGTCATCGCCTCGCGCACCCTGGCGAGGCTCGCCTCGGAGATGGGCGCGAGCGGGAGCCTGAGCTCGGGGCTCGCCCGGCCGAGGAGCGCCACCCCCGCCTTCACGGGCCCGGGGCTCGTCTCGACGAACAGCGCCCGGTTGAGGTCGGCCATCCGGACCTGCAGGTCGAGCGCGCGGCCGAAGTCGCCGGCCCGCGCCGCGACCACGAGGTCCTTCATCGCGCGCGGCGCGATGTTGGAGATCACCGAGATGACGCCGTGGCCCCCGCAGGCGATGTAGGGCAGCACGGTGAAGTCGTCGCCGGAGAGGAAGGCGATCGCGTCCTTGCCGATCCGCTCCACGAGCTGGACCTGCCGGTCCATGCTCGCGGTCGCCTCCTTGATGCCGACGATGGCGCCCGCCTTCGCGAGGCGCGCCACGGTCTCGGGTCCCATGTCGACGGAGGTCCGGCCCGGCACGTTGTAGGCGATGACCGGGAAGCGGCTCGCCTCCCAGATCGCCTGGTAGTGCTGGTACAGCCCCTCCGGCGTCGGCTTGTTGTAGTAGGGCGTGACGACGAGGGCGGCGTCCGCGCCGAGCGCCTTCGCGGCCTTGACGCCCTCGATCGCCTCGTGGGTCGCGTTCGAGCCGGCCCCGGCGATGACGAGGGCCCGGCCGCGGACGACCTCCACGACCGCGCGGACGACCTCGGCGCGCTCGGCGGGGGTGAGCGTGGCCCCCTCGCCGGTGGTGCCGCAGGGCACGATGCCGTCCGTGCCCTCCGCGATCTGCCACTCGGTCAGCTCGCGCAGGGCGCGGAGATCGACCGCGCCGTCCTTCATCGGGGTGACGATGGCCACCATCGAGCCTTCGAGACGCGGCATGCGGCTTTGACCTCGGCGAGGGGAGAGAGGCGAAAAATGTATCCGATCCGGTCGGAGGCGGAAACCGGCGCGGTGGCGCCGGCCTCACGCGGCGGGGCGACCGCTCATACCCGCTCGGGCGCGGGCGCCGGCTCCTCGCCGCGGACGAGGTCCGCGTAGGTCTCGCGGCGGCGGGCCAGGAACGCCCGATCTCCCTCCACGAGCACCTCGGCGGCCCGCGGCCGCGCGTTGTAGTTCGACGACATCGCGAACCCGTAGGCGCCTGCGGAGCGGACGGCGAGGAGGTCGCCCGGCACGGGCTCGCGCATGCGGCGCTTGCGGGCGAGGAAGTCCGACGACTCGCAGATCGGCCCCACCACGTCGGCCACGATCTCGCGCTCGCCCTCGCGGGGGCGGCCGACGGGCTCGAGGTCGTGGTGCGCCTCGTAGAAGGCCGGGCGCACGAGGTCGTTCATGGCGGCGTCCACCACCACGAACGTCTTGCGGCCGCTCCGCTTCACGTGGAGCACGCGGGTGACGAGCACGCCGGCGTTGCCGACGAGCACGCGGCCCGGCTCGAGCAGCACCTCGCCCTTCCAGCGGGCGAGCGCCTTGCGGATGGCGGCCCCGTACTCGTCGGGGTGCGGCGGGTCCTCGTCCTTGTAGCGGATGCCGAGCCCGCCCCCCACGTCGAGGTGCGCGAGGGGGATCCCCTGCTTCTCGAGCTCGCGCGCGAGCGCGAGGACGCGGTCGATCGCGTCGAGGAACGGCTTCACGCTCGTGATCTGCGAGCCGATGTGGGAGGCGACGCCCACCACGTGGAGCGCCTCGTCCTTCGCGGCGAGCGGGTAGAGCCGCCGCGCCTCCTCGACCGAGACGCCGAACTTGTTCTCGCGGAGCCCGGTCGAGATGTACGGGTGCGTCTTGGGATCGACGTCCGGGTTCACGCGGAGCGCGATGGGCGCGCGGACGCCCATGCGCCGCGCCACGATCGAGACGCGCGCGAGCTCGCCCGCGCTCTCCACGTTGAGCACGCGCACGCCGGACTCGAGCGCGAAGGCGATCTCGTCGTCGCGCTTGCCGACGCCGCTGAACACCACCTTGCGCGGGTCGCCGCCCGCCTTGAGGACGCGGTACAGCTCGCCGGCCGACACGATGTCGAACCCGGAGCCGAGCTTCGCGAAGCGCGCGAGCAGCGCGAGGTTCGCGTTCGCCTTCACGGCGTAGCACACGACGTGGCGGATGCCGGCGAGCGAGCGGTGCAGCACCTTCCAGTGCCGCGTGAGCGTCGCCGTCGAGTAGACGTACAGCGGCGTGCCGTAGCGCTCCGCGAGCCGCTCGAGCGGGATCGCCTCCGCGTGCAGGACGCCCTTCTTGCGCTGGAAGTGGTTCATGGGCAGGGCTGCGCGCCGGGCGCGCCGTCGGTCGAGGTCGGGGCCGAGGTCGGGTTCGGGGGCGAGGTCGGATCCGGCGCCGAGGCGGGGGACGTCGCCGGGGTCGGGGGCGGCGCGGTCTGCTCGCGCTCGATCCCGGGCGGCCGCGGAGGCGCCTTCACGCCGCAGCCGGCCAGGAAGGCGGCGACGCCGAGCGCGCCGAGGCGGCTCACCGCGGCTCCTTCGCGAGCGCCTTCTCCCAGCGGGCGAGCTGGCGCGCCACCTGCTTCGGCCCGGGGGCGCCGGGGAGCTCCCGGCGGGCGAGGCTCCTCCGCGCGTCGAAGCAGCGGAGCACGTCCTTCTCGAACGCGGGGTGGAAGCGGCGCCACTCCTCGGCGGTGAGCTTCGCGAGCGGTCGGCGCTCGGCGGAGGAGAACGCCGCCGCCTTGCCGACCGCCTCGTGCGCCTCGCGGAACGGCACCCCGCGCTCGACCAGGTACTCGGCCGCGTCGGTCGCGAGCGCCTCGCCGGAGCCGAGCGCCTCCTCCATCCGATCGGCGTGGAACGTGGCCGTCTCGATCGCGCCCGCGACCGCGTCGGCGGTGAGGACGAGCGCCTCGGGGCCGCCGATGAGGGGCCGCTTGTCCTCCTGCATGTCCCGGTTGTACGAGAGCGGCAGGCTCTTCACGATGGCGAGCAGCGCGACGAGGTCGCCGATCGCGCGCCCTGCCCGGCCGCGCGCGAGCTCGCCCACGTCGGGGTTCTTCTTCTGCGGCATGAGCGACGAGCCGGTCGCGAAGGCGTCGGCGAGCGACATGAAGCCGAACTCCTTCGTGGTCCAGAGCACGATCTCCTCGCCGACGCGGGAGAGGTGCACCGCCGCGAGGGCGCAGGCGAAGAGGAGCTCGATGGCGCTGTCGCGGTCCGACACGGCGTCGAGCGAGTTCTGCGTCACGCCGGCGAGGCCGAGCGCCCGCGCGGTGGCCTCGCGGTCGAGCGGCAGCGTCGTGCCGGCGAGCGCGCCCGAGCCGAGCGGCGACACCGCCGCGCGGCGGCGGACGTCGGCGAGCCTGTCGCGATCCCGCGCGAACGCCTCGACGTGGGCGAGGAGGTGGTGCGCGAGGGAGACGGGCTGCGCGCGCTGCAGGTGCGTGTAGCCGGGGAGGATGGTCTTCTCGTGCTCGCGCGCGCGGGTGACGAGCGCGCGCTGGAGCCGCCCGAGCGCGGCGTCGCAGCGGTCGCAGGCGCCGACGATGAAGAGCCGCTCGTCGAGCGCGACCTGATCGTTCCGGCTGCGGCCGGCGTGGAGGTAGCCCGCGTCCGCGCCGACGAGCTCGCCGAGCCGCCGCTCCACGTGGGTGTGCACGTCCTCGAGGGCCGGGTCGAGCCGGATCTTGCCGGCGGCGAACTCCTCGCGGACCTGATCCAGGGCGGCCACGATGCGGCGCGCCGCCGCCTTCGGGACGATCCCCCGCTCGGCGAGCATGGTCACGTGGGCCTGGCTGCCCCGGATGTCCTCGGCGTAGAGCGCGCCGTCGTCCTGGATCGAGACGGAGAGCGCGACGAGGCGCGGATCGGCCTCGCCCGCGAGCGCGGCGCGGGACACGGGCTTCGACTTCGTCTTTGGGCTCATCGGGGTCGGCGACGCTAGCACACCCGCGCTGCCCCAGGAATCCCTGCGATTTCCCCTGGCTCGCACGCAAGAGCGCGGCGAGCATCGCGCCCGGAAACCCGACCCGAAGACGACGAGGAGACCTGCGAATGGCGAGCGAGATGATCGTGACCTTCCCCGGGAACAAGAAGGTCGACACCCAGATCGGCAAGCACGTGATCCGCACCGATCAGCCCGCCTCGGGCGGCGGCGAGGACTCCGCCCCCGCGCCGTTCGGGCTGTTCCTCGCGGCCATCGGCACCTGCGCCGGGATCTACGTCCTCGGCTTCTGCCAGAAGCGCGAGCTGCCCACCGACGGCATCCGGATCCGCCAGCGGAACCACTTCGACGAGGAGACCGGGGTGCTCGCGCGGGTGGAGCTCGACATCGAGGTCCCGCCGAGCTTCCCGGAGAAGTACCGCGACGCGCTCGTGCGCGTGGCCGATCAGTGCGCCGTGAAGAAGGCGATCCAGGCCCAGCCGCGGTTCGACGTGCGCACCGTCGTCGCCGGCTGACCGGGAGGCCGCTCGTCACGGCGAGATTCGAGCCCGCTGGACGCAGGCCGTCGCGCGTCCCGTCGGTTAGCGCGAGGGGCGAAGCCCCTCCGGCGGGGAACGGTCGCGAACCCGCGACAGCGGGCGCGACCGTTCACGGGCCCCGCCGAGCAGGGGTGGGGCCCCCGGCGGCGGCGGTCAGTCGCCGGCGGGGGCGGGGGCGCAGCCCCCGTTCAGACACCGCCGGGCGTGCCTGCTTCGCGGGGTCCCCTCTAGAACTTCGCGACGAGCCCGAACGCGAGGAGGTGGGCGCGGGAGAGCTCGCCCGGCCCGAACGCGCCGAACGGCTCCAGGATGCCGTACTGCCCGTAGGCCTGGAAGCCGGCGCCCGAGGTGTACGTGAGCATCGTGTCCGCCTCGAGCCCGAGCCGGTTCGTGCCGGTGCCCGGCCCCGTCGAGCTCGGGGTCGACTCCGCAGAGATGGCCTGCGAGTAGACGAGCTGCGCGTCGAGCGCGAGGCCCGGGAACATGTCCCAGCGGATCTTCGGCTTCACGTACCAGGCGTCGGTCACCTGCCCGAGGATGCGGCTGAACAGGATGAGGTCGACCTTGTAGGCCGGGTTGAACCGGAAGTTGCGGATGCTCCGGTCGTTCGTGCCGTTGAACTGGGGGCCCTCGAAGGTGCCGTAGCCGGGGAGCGAGCCGTCCGCGTTGAAGCGGCTCGGGATGTTGCCGAAGCCCGGCGCGTCGTCGCCGCTGGCCGCGCCGAACTCGCCGCGGAGGGTGACCTTGTTCGGGATGGCCTTGTACTCGGTGACGAGGCTGCCGCCCCACTGGCGCAGCTCCACCCGCGAGACCGGCTTGACGGTGAGCGTCGGGTCGGTGTCGGAGGCGGGACCGACCGTGAACGCCTGGCCGATGTGGCCGTAGACGCCGACCGCCTCGGCCTCCACGCGCCAGCGCTGCGTGAGCACGCGCACCCAGAGGTCGAGGACGTGGCCGTAGCTGCGGCGCCGGCCGACGGCGAGCGAGGAGGACGGGTCGAGCTCCGCGCCGAAGCCGTCCTGCGCCCAGGCCGGGATCGAGTCCCGCTGCGTCCGGTAGTTGTAGTAGGCGCCGAAGTTGAACGAGGACTCGTTCCGGTCGAGCTTGCGCCGGATCTCGTCGTCGGTGTCGACGCGCGCGGCCTTCACGGCCCAGGTGCGTGCGTCGTCGGAGGAGTCGGCGTCGAACGGCTGGCCGACGCCCGCGCCGAAGCGCGGATCCGGGCGCAGCGCGCCCTCCGTCTCGAAGTCGAGGATGGGGACGAGCGTCAGCGCGCCGATGGGCGTCTGCACGGGCGGGAGCGCGAACTGGATGCGGTCGACCGTGTCGCCGTAGTCCTCGTCGACGCCGCCGCCCGCGTTCGTGAGGAGCCCGAGCCCCCACTCGGACGGCATGCGGCCGAAGCTGAGCAGGCCGACCGGCGTCTGCACCTCACCCCACACCCGCTTCGGCAGGATCGGGTCGCGATCGGCGGTGGGGTCGTTCGGGTAGAGCTGGCGGGTGCTGCCGTAGAACTGCGCCGGGAAGGGGCTGTACGGATCGTCGAAGAGCTTGCTCGTCGAGGAGCCCAGCACGTAGTTGTCGAGCACGTCGATCTGCGCGCGGACCCGGACGAGCTCGGAGACGTTCAGCGTCGGCTCGAGGCGGAGCCGCATGTTCGCGGTCGCGATCGTGCCGCGCGTGGGCCGGACGCCGGCGGTGGGGTCGGGGTTGAAGACCGGGACCGGGTACAGGTAGTGGCCCGACGCGTCGGGCGCGCGGCCGAGGGCGAGATCGTCGGAGAGCTGCCCGCGCACGCGGTAGTAGCCGTCGAGCTCGAAGAACTCGAGCTTCGGTCCCTCGGCGACGGTGCCCATGAACTCCGCCGCCGACTGGGCGCCCTGGATCTCGGCGCGGACCTCGTCGCGGAGGTCCTCCTTCAGCCGCTCGACCTCGCGCTGGATCGCGGCCTTGGTCTCGGGCGGCAGGTCCGTCGCGGGCTTTTCGGTGCCCTTCGTCTCCTCCGGCTTCTTGTCGTCCTGCGCGCGCGCCGCGCCGGCGAGGAGGAGGAGTGCCGCGAGGGCGGCGAGCAGACGGGACATGCAGGTGACCCCTTGAAAGGAGGGCAGGACGAAACGCGGTGATACAACACGCGTTCCCGCGGTCGGTCAACCCCGATGACGGAGCGCGGCCCGAGGGGCCGCGGGGAATGCGCCGCAGGCCTCCAGGAGATCCGAGGCGCAGGAGCCCGGGCCCGGAGAACGCCTCGCGGACGCGCGCCGGGGCGCACGGACCCGAGGGCCTTCGAGTCAGGCGCGCGCCGCGGGCGCGAGGAGCGAGGACGCCCCCCGGCGGCGGGACCGGGAGCGCGCGCCGATCAGCGGTGCTCGCCGCCGCCCTGCTTCAGCTCGACGAGCACCCCCCGGCTGCCCTTCGGGTGGACGAACGCGACCTTCGAGCCGCCCGCGCCGGGACGCGGCTTCTCGTCGAGCAGCGGCGCGCCCTGCGCGCGCAGCGCCGCCATCGCCTGCTCGATGTCGGGCACCTCGAGGCACACGTGGTGCAGCCCCTCCCCGCGCTTCTCGATCGCCTTCGCCATCGGGCTGCTCGGGCCGGAGGGCGAGACGAGCTCGATGCGCCCCGCGCCGTGGCCGAAGATCGCGACCCGCACCTGCTCGGTGGGGACCTCCTCCACCTCGGCGAGCTCGAGGCCGTAGACGTCGCGGTACAGCCGGATCGCGGCGTCGAGGTCGGCGACGAGGATGGCGACGTGGTCGAGCCCGTTCATGAGGCCTCCGTGCGCCTCGCGGCGCCGCGAGCGAGCGGCGCGGCGCCCGGCATGAGCGGCCTTCGGCGCGAGGGAGGTGGGATGATAGCGCATGGCGCCGCCCGCCCGGACGAGGGGCGGGGGCGAGCGGCGTCACTTCCCGGACTTCACCTCGACCCCGAGGACCTTCAGCGCGCCGAGGAGTCCGACGGTGTCGACCTGGGGTCCGGACCCGAGCGCGAGGTGCGTCGCGTCGGCGACGGGCTGGCCGAAGGTGGGGTCCATCGCGATCCACTCGCCCGCGCTCCGCACCTCCACCCAGGCGTGCCAGTAGAGCGCGTCCTGCCCGTCCTCGTAGCGCGCGTAGACGAGCCCGTGCACCGCGCGCGCCGGGATCCCGAGCGCGCGCGCGAGCGCGACGAGGAGCACGCTGTGCTCGGTGCAGTCGCCGCGGCCGGCGGCGAGCACGTCGCTCGCGCGGTCGTGGCTCGCGCCGTACGCCTTCTCGAGCCGGCGGTACACGTCCTCGGAGAGGAGCTGGGCCGCCGCGTACGCGCCGGGCGCGTTCCCGGCGACCTTCTTCGCGAGCGCCGCGATGGCCGGCTCGTCGGAGTCGGCCTGCGGCGACGGGGCGAGATCGTCGGCGCTCGCGCCCTGGGCGGCGCGGGCGAGGGGGGTGTCCTTCTTCGGGTCGGCGGCGAGCGGCGGGCGCACCGCCACGGTGAGCAGCGTCTCCCCGGCGCGGCCGCGCCCGAAGCGCTGGCGCGCGTCGCCCTTCTGGAAGGAGGGCGGCAGCCCGGCGAGGCGGTAGACGATCGTCGCCGGGACGCCGCGCGGCAGCGGGCGCGGCAGCGGGACGCGCGCGAGCGCGAAGAGGTCCACCTGGTCCAGGCTGCGAGCGGTCTCCTCCGGCTCGGGCCGCGCCACGATCGCCTCGCCGAGCCGGATCTCCACCACCCGCCCGTCGTCCGCGACGCGGTACTCGGCCGCGAGCCGGTCGCCCGCCTCCGACTCGGCCACGACCGACACCTCCTCCTGCACGCCGCCGCCGGCGATGGTCTCGCGCCGGAGGAAGACGTCCTGCATCTCCTTCACGCGCAGCTTCTCGAGGTCGAGCTGCTTGCCGCGCACCGTCCCGCGCCGCGCCGCCGCGAGCCGCACGCCGTCCGCGAGCTCCGCGGTCTCGGTGACGCCCTCGACGGTGCGCTCCTGCCGGCCGGCGGGCGTCTCCTCGACGAGCCTGCACACCGCGCGCGCGCAGGTGCCGGACACCGTCCGGTCGCCGCCGTCGCCCGCCCACACCGCGCGGACGGCCACGAGCGGCCCCTGGTGCCGCGCCTCGTAGACGCGCTCCTCCTCCTGGCGGCGCTCCACCGTCTTGCCGCCGACGTTCGCGCGCACGAGCGTCTCGCTGCGGCCGACGAGGACGTCCTTGCCGTCGCGCAGCTCGCGCGCGAGCTGGACCTTCGTGAAGCCGGCCTTCTTGCCCACGAGGTACAGGCCGAACCACTCCGGGCCGGGGGGCCTCGGGACGCTCAGCGCGTCCGGGAGCGCCGCGGCGCCGGCGGCGAGCTCTCCGCGGGGCGGGCGCGGGGGCTTCGCGGCCGCGGCCCGCTGCTCGGGGCAGCCCGCGAGCACGAGGGCGAGCGCGGCGGCGCCGGCGGCGAGGAGGTGCGTTCTCATGGTGCGTGTCCTTCCTTCGGAGAGGCGTTCTACCAGAAAGCCGGAGGATCCAACGGGGCTGCGCCCCGCCCCGCCGACGGATGGCGCCTCGGTGTTTCCGAATGGCCTGCCGGCTAGCTGGCGCCCGGGAGGACCGCCTCCGGCCGAGGTACCCAGCGCGTCACGAGCCGCGCGAGCTCCTTCTCGTCCTCCTCGCGCACGATGGCGTGCGCGTACCGGCCCTCGCCCGCGGTTGCGAGGCGCGAGAGGATGGCGCTGCCGTAGTGCGCCTCGGCGAGGAACTGCACCTCGAGGTCGGCGAGCCGCCGGGCGCGGAACACCTCGCGCGGCACCACCTCCTGCGCCCAGGTCGGATAGCTCGTGTTCGTCACGTGCATGTTCACGTCGATGTCGCCGTAGCGCACGTGGAACCGCTTCTGGTGCTCCCACTCGCGGAGCTCGGGGAGCCTGCCGGGCTCGAGGGTGAGCACCGGCGCCGAGGGCTCGCGCGGGAAGCGCGCGTCGAGCACGTCGGCGGGCCGCACCGGCCGCCGCGTGGCGAGGTCGAGCACGAACCACTGGGTGGTCGCGCGCGCGACCTCGGCGCCGTCCGCGCGGCGCACGACGAAGTCGCGCAGCGCGGCGAGCCGGTCGATGCCCGCGGGCCAGGTCTCGATCTCGAGCCGGTCGCCGAGGACGATGGGCACCGGGTTCTCGATGCGCTGGCGGGCGAGCACCCAGGTGAGCCCGCGCGGCATGAGCACGTCGAGCCCGACCCCGAGCGCGGCCGCGTGCTGCCCGGCGACCTCCTGCAGGTAGCCGGACAGGGCGGCGATCGCGATGGTCCCGAAGGCGTCCACCTCGTAGGTGTGGACGCCGAAGCGCTGGCGGTGGGTCTGCATGGCGCTACAGGCTAGCGCCGAACCGGACCGAGGTGAGGATCGCGTCGATGCGTCCCGTGTCCTCCGGCTCGGGATCGGCCTTGGAGACCTGCACGTTCACGCACACGCCCTCGCGCCAGAGGAAGAGGTGGGCGTGCTGCTGGCGGATCTTCCGGCCGCGCAGCTCGTCCAGCACGTAGGCGGCGCGCGCCCCTCCGCTCGCGTCGGACAGCGCGAGCTCCCGCAGGTCGGGCGCGCTCTTCCGGATCCGCTCGAGGATGCGCTCGCGGCAGGCGCCGGCGTCGGCGGCCCCGTGCGCGTCGCGCAGGGTCACCGACGCGACGAGGCCGCTCTGCGGATGGCGTCCGAGCACGAGCACGCCCTCCCCGTCCTCGGCGGGCCGCGGCTCGAACATCTCGAAGCCGGGGAGGTCCACCAGCACGGTGAACGCGCGGCCCGGATAGGCGACCGAGAGCGGCTCGGTCTCGGCCTCGGGATCGGGCGTGAAGCGCATCGCGCCGCTCTTCGGGGCGGCGGGGCTCCCGCCGGCGGACGCCGGGACGTGCCGCGCGCCGCGGACGACCTCGAGCACCGCCTCGCGCTGCGGTCCGGGCGCGTTGTCGAGCAAGGTGAAGGCGAGGATCATGTCGCCGACCGCGGCCGCGCCCTGCAGGAGGTGACGCCACTCGCCCTCGCCCGGCTCCCGGGCGGCGAACGCCTTGTCGGTCGCCGCGAACCAGTAGCCGTGCACCCCGCGCTCGCCGCGCAGCTCGTGCAGCGCGATCTCCTGCTCGACGCTCGTGGCGAGCGCCTTGCGGCGGGCGAGCTCGGCGAGGAGCTGCGCGGTGTCGCCCTGCGCGTCCGCGCCGAACGCCTCGGGGCTCGCGGGCGCCTCCTCGGCGGTCGGCGGGGGGTTCCAGAAGGGCGTGAGCAGCACCATGAACCCGCCGCCCGCCTTCGCGTCGCGCGGCTCGAGGCGGACGGTGAGCGCGATCGGCTCCTCGCCCTCCGCCGAGCTCGCCTTCCAGCCGGGCGGGAGTGCGATCTCCAGCTCGCCGTGCCCCGACACCTCGAAGCGCTGCCGGGACGGGGGCGCCGCGCCGCCGCGCCGGCCGGCGCAGGCGCCGAGCGAAAGCGCGACGGCGAGGCCGAGCACGAGCGCGGCGCGTCCGGTCGCGCGGTGGCGAGGCGTGGTCAATTCATCCCTTCCCTGCCGCCCTTCTAGCGTTTCCCGCTCTCCCATGCGAGCGACGCCCCGGGGAGTCCCGCGCGGCCTGCGGACGCTCGCGCGCGAGAGCCCAGGTGGGCCATCATGCGGCCGTGAAGCGGACCGCCGCCGCCGCGCTGCGCAACCGCGAGGCGATCGCCTCGGCACTCCGGGGCGTCCTGCCGCCGCGCGGCCTCGTCCTCGAGCTCGGCAGCGGTACGGGCGAGCACGCGGTGTACCTCGCCCGGGCGTTCCCCTCCCTCGAGTGGCAGCCGTCCGATCCGGACCTGGAGGCGCGCGCGAGCATCCGCGCCTGGTCGGCCGAGGCCGGCCTCGCGAACCTGCTCGGGCCGCTCAACTACGACATCCGGCTCCCGCTCTGGCAGGCGCGCCCTGCGGACGCCGTGCTCTGCGTGAACGTGCTGCACGTCGCCCCGCCGGAGTGCGCCGAGGCGCTCTTCCGCGGCGCGGCGCGCGTCCTGCCGCCGGGGGGACCGCTCGCGGTGTACGGGCCGTTCCGGCGGCGCGGTGCCCCGCTCGAAGGCCGGCTCGCGCGGCTCGACGCGCAGCTCCGCGCGCACGACCCCGCGCTCGGCGTGCGGGAGCTCGAGGCGCTCGAGGCGCTCGCCGCCCGGCACGGCCTCGCGCTCGATGCGGTGGTGGCGATGCCGGAGGAGGGCGATCTCCTCGTCGTGTGGCGGCGCGGGTGACGGCGGGGGCTTGCTCGCCTACGGAAACCGCGCGTTGTGCCCCGCGAGCTCCGCGCAGGCCGCCGCGAGCGCGCGGGCATCGAGCCAGCCGCGCTCGAGGAAGTACTCGCCGATCCGGCGCTGCATGCGCCCCTGGCGGCCCACCGCGGTGAGGAGCTGGAGGCGCGTGAGGTAGCCCGTGCGGAGCGCGTACTCGCCGAACCGCTCGCCGGTCGCGCCCTCCGCGCGGCGGCGCGCGAGCACCGCGGCGACCGTGGCGGAGTCGAGGAACCCGAGCTCGACCGCGATCCGGCCGAGCGCCGGACGCTGCGCGCGCTGCCAGGCGATGGCCTCGACGAACGCGGACCAGGGGACGCGCCCCGAGTAGTAGAGGAGCTCGGCGAGCCGCAGGCGGCGGCGCGGGAGCGGCTCGCGGGCGGCGTAGGCGGAGCGCGGCGGCGCGGCGGGAGCGGCCTCGCGCGCGGTGGGCCGAGGCGGAGGGCCGCGCGGCGGCGGGCGAGGGGCGTCTCGAGGCG
>NZ_JALCZC010000103.1:0-14558 GCF_022690805.1 Anaeromyxobacter sp. SG66 | reverse complement strand
TGGACCGACCGTCGCTATCTGGACCTGTCGATGCTGAAGTCGAAGGACGTCGCCGCCGCCAAGGCGGCGTGATTCAGCCGAGGAGCTTCACGCGGAGTTCCATTCACACAGAAGACGGGACTTGACCAAGAAGATGCGCTCCCCTGGACCACGCTCGGCGACGTCGTGGCGGCGGCCCGGGGATTCCTCGATCCCGTACTGGGCTCGAACGCCGACGGGAGCTGGAATCCAAGGTCGTGGACCTGGGACATCACATAGAAGCGGACGGAGCGCGAGGCGAGGCAGACTCACCCTCTCCGCTTGAGGCGCGTTCGACGAGCAGCGGCGCCGACGCGGTTTCAGATGAGTGGACGCGCCTTTCCGCCTAATGAATAGGACGCTAGGTCAGAGGGCGGTGTTATGGGCTCGACGTGCGCTCGCCTCCGAAGCCGCCCGTTCCTCACCTCGGGATCGACCTTACCGCAGATGAGCAAGCGCTCTTCGACGGCATCCGAACCGAGAACGGCCGCGAGGGACCTTTCTCTGATGACTACGGGTCGCACGTGGCGGAGCTGCTTCGTCGACTCGAAGCTCGCGGAGCCATTCCCGCCATCAGGCTACGGTATTTCACCGACGCGGAGCTGAATCCCGGCATCCGCAGGTCACGCCAGCAGGTCTTCATCGATAACGGGTGCGATACCCGCGAGAAGCTCCTCACGAGCGGGAACTTCTTCCGGCACCTCGACTACATCGTGCGTGGGCCGCGCGTGCCGACGCGCCTGATCGCGAGATTCAAGGAGCACGCGGCAACGGCGCTTTCTGAGTTCGAGAACCTTCGGCGCGACGTGCGTGCCGAAGTACGCGCCCTGCCGCAGGCGCCTCCCGGCGTCTATCTCGAGGACGACATCTACATGCTTGCCCTCGAGAGCGGCCTCGATCTCGGCGAGGCGCGGATCATCCGGACGGACGTGATGAGCGTGATGGCGAAATCGCGACGTTCGAGGTGACGACGCTCCCAAGGCAGCCAACCTCACGCGCCTGCTGCCTTCGCCCGAGTGATGCGCGGCTTCGGGCTTCGGTGCGTCGCCGACGGTTCTTGCCGCAACCGGCGGCCAAGGCTCCCCTTCGCGAAGGTGGCGCCGGCGCCGTACTTCGCGACGAGGTGACAGAGCGCCCAGCACGGCAGGGGTTGTCGGACCGCGGCGTACACTCGTTCCCGGCTACGCGCTCGCGGCGGCTCGGCCGCGGCAGGAGTGAGCGAGACATGGCGACGTACAACTGGGCCGAGGAACTCATCGATGACGCGGTCGAACTCGATGGCTCGTTCCACGACATCGAGTTGCCTTGCATGCTGAGGTACAGGCGGGGCGCCCCCACTCCCGACACGAAGGACGTCCGTGAACATGTGATGCGCGCTGTCGAGCGAGGCCGTCTCGTTGCACGTGACGCAGAGTTGCGGCACGCGCCGGACGATCACGTGGCTTGGTCGGGCCCTCCCGGCGACATCGAGACAGCCCGCGAGGCGGCGTTTTGCGGGCCGTGCGGCGAGCGGGTCCCGCCGGAGCGTCTGCTGCTCGTCGAGCGCTTCTCGATTCCGCAGCACGTCGTTGACGAAGTCCTCGCGTTCCGGCGCGCGGCGGCGCGGTGACGGCCTCGTCGTTCCCGCGTCGCGCGCGAGTTTCAGAGGGACGTCGTGGGCGTGGGCCTCGCCGTTCTCGCCGTGCTCGAGGATCACCTCGACATGCGACTCAGGAGTAGCGCCAGTGCGTGTCGCGATTCCTCCCGATCTTCACCCACTCGTCCGGAAGGCACTCCGGGCACTCAAGCCGGACCCGCGCCTGTCTTACCGACCCGAGCTCGACGACAAACTCCTTCGCACACCGCGAGGCTTCATCCAGACTGCGGTCGCCCGCGACCACACGGAACGCGCGGGCCTCCTCCTCGACACGTTCGTCCGAACCGTGGAAGGTCCCGACGTGCGCGGGCGCGTCTTCTTCGTCGATGACAAGACGATGCTCGAGATAGACGGGGAGAAGTTCCGCTTCCGATTCAAGGAAGAGAACGCGACCACCCCGCACCGCCCCACCCCCGAGGAGCGGCGAGAGATCGCCGCTCATCCGCACTTTCACTCCGTCCCGAAGGTCGACCATCAACCGACCAACCGCTTCGCGCTCGAGCTGTACGACCCGAACATCGGCTATCGCTACCGGGCGCGGCTGGCGGACCGCAAGCGCGCGACACTGGAGCAGGCTCTTGCGGAAGTCCCGGCGCTGCTTCGCCGGCTCGTTCAAGAGAACCGAGACGCCGAGGTCGAGCGGGAGCGTTGGAGGCGCGAGTGGGACGAGCAGCAGCGGCGCGAGACGGAAGAGCGCGAGCGACGCGAACGAGAGAAGGCAAGCCGCGCCGAGCTCGTCGCCGATGCTCACGCGTGGCGCGAGGCGTCACTGCTGAGGGACTACGCTGCCGCGGTGCTTCAGGCGCGCGGCCCCGAAGACGAAGCGCAACAGCGCTGGGCTACGTGGGCGCGCTCCGTCGCTGACGAGATGGACCCGCTGACCCGAAGCGGCAGCGCGCAAGAAGGCGAGTCCTAGCGAGACGGTGCTTCGACTTCCGCTCGGACGAGGCCCTCTTGGGTCATGGCGGCCCGACTTCCCGGCGTGACAGTCACTCGTTATACACTTGGATCAAGCAGCCCGCCCCGCAGCGGGCTGCGGTGGATGGTCACCACCGCAGGAGATCCGCCATGACGTACGAGGAGCTGCTCACGTTCACCGGGCCCCAGCCGCTCTGGACGGTGTCGAAGCTCGCGGAGGCGCTCGACGTGTCGACGGACTTCATCTATCTGGCGGTGCAGCGGGACGAGATCCCGCACATCCGGCTGGGGACGAACATCCGGTTCCACTACAAGGACATCCTGGTCTGGGTCGCGAAGCACCGTATCGTGCCGCGCCGGTAGAGAGGAGCGCCATGGCCTACAGGCGCAAGAAGTCCGAGTACTACTGGATCTCGTATGTGAACCACCTCGGGAAGCGCGTCCGGGAGAGCACGGGCACGACGAAGAAGGCCAAGGCGGAGATGATCGAGCGGGCCCGGCGCGACCAGTTCGCGTTCCGGCGGCGCGGCATGGTCGATCCGGAGATCGGGAACGCGACCACGTTCGGCGAGCTCATCGACTTCTGGTGGAAGCACTACGGCAGCCGCCTGAAGTCTCCGACCATCAAGGGCTCCATCGAGAAGCACCTCCGGCCGGCGCTGGGCGACCTCCCGCTAGCCAGCTTCACGGGGCTCGCAGTGGAGCAGCTCCTCCAGTCGAAGGCGGCGGTGCTGAAGCCCCGAACGCGGAACCACCTGCGAGCGGTCGTGCGGCGCATGTTCCGGGTTGGCACGCGATCCGGACTCTGGGTGGGCGTGAACCCCATCGACGACGTGGCGATCGCCGAGGTGCCGAAGACGGTGGCGAGCTTCCTCGCGCTCGACGAGGTGGGTCCGTTCCTCTCGGCGTGTCAGGGTCAGTACCGGCAGCTCTTCGCCACCGCGCTCTTCACGGGCATGCGCGAGGGCGAGCTGTTCGGCCTCCGCAAGCAGGACGTGGACTGGAGCTCGAGCGAGGTCACGGTCCGCAAGAGCTGGGACAGCGAGACCACCAAGTCCCGCCGCGAGCTCGTCATCCCGATCGCGAGGGACCTGACGCCGTACCTTCGCGCGGCGACCGACTCATCCGACTCGGTGCTCGTCTTCCCGAGGCCGGACGGCGCGATGCACAGCCGCAACCTGCACGTGAACGAGCGGATCCGGACCGCCCTCAAGGCGGCCGGCATCATCGTCGGCTACGACCACAAGTGCCGCCGCTGCCGCTTCAACGTCCGGCGCACCTCGAGCGCGGTGACGAAGTGTCCGCAGTGCGGCTTCGCCCTCTGGGTCTCGCCGGTCCCGAAGGACATCAGCATCCACAAGCTCAGGCACACGACCGGCACCCTGCTGTCGAAGGCGGGCGTCCCGATCCAGATCATCCAGAAGGTGCTCGGGCACGCCGACATCAAGGTGACCGAGGGGCACTACCTCCATCACGACACTCGGGACACGCGGAAGGCGCTCGACGAGCACCTTCGGTTCGCGGGCCTCCCGGCGCCCTCAACGAGCGTGCCAGTCACATTCCAGGCACACCGGCTCGGAATCGCGAAAAACGAAGGCCGCGACACCGACGGTTTCCCGTGGGACGTCGCGGCCTTCGATGAGTCGGGGAGACAGGATTTGAACCTGCGACCCCTTGGTCCCGAACCAAGTGCTCTACCAGGCTGAGCCACTCCCCGATGATGCGCTTCGTCGGACGGATTCCAGGCCCCGGGAAGACCTCGGACCGACGTAAGGCGGCGTAGATACTGGAGTGCCGAGAGGGTGTCAAGGGGGAAGCGCGGGCCGGCTCGGCCCGCCGCTCCCGCTAGAAAACCGTCACCTCCGCGGACTCCGTCTTGCCGTCGAGCCGGGCCTCGATCCTCACGGTTCCGGCGCGCTTCGCGGAGAGCTTTCCGGGCGCCGCGGGGTCGAATTCGACGATCGTCGGGTCGGCGCTCGACCACGTCGCGCGGCCCGACACGTCGAGCGAGGCGCCGTCCGCGAAGCGGGCGGTCGCGCGGAACCGGTAGCTCGAGCCGACGGGCACCGTGGGCGCGACGCCCGCGAGCTCCAGGCGATCGAGGGGGGCGCTCGACACCGTCATGGGCAGGGGCCACACCTGCAGCCCGGAGGCAGCGGTGACGATCGCGGTGCCCGGGGCGACCGCTTCGACGACCCCGGGCGCTACCACCTTCAGCACGGCCGGGTTCGACGAGGCCCACGCCAGCGTCTTCTCGAGCTCGGCGAAGCCCACATTCTCGTAGGTGTTGAGGTACAGGCGCTCGTACGGGTGGAGCCCGAGGGGCCCGCTGTCCGGCGCGAACAGCCCGAACTCGCCGACGGTGTGCGTGACGTTCACGATCGCCGTCGCCGTCTGCCCGCCCCACGTGGCGGTGACGACCGCGCTCCCGAGCTTCTGGCCGGTGATGGTGCCGTACGAGCCGGAGTACGTCGCCGTGGCGACGTCCGCGGGCGACACGGTGATCTGCGCGCCGGTCGCGGTGGCGGTGCCGCCGCTCGAGAGCGTCGCGCGGAGCTGCATCGTCAGGCTTCCGCCGACGGGGAGCTCGTAGGTCGGAGGATCGAAGCGCAGGCTCACCGCCGCCGGCTCCGCTGCGGCGCCGACCACCGGGACGCTGTCCGTCCCGGCGAAACCGCTCCAGCTCGCGTCGAGCGTCGCCGTCCCCTCGGCGATCGCCTGCAGGTCGGGCGCCGTGCCCGGCGTCCACGTGAGCGACGCGACGGCGGGAGTCGAGCACGCCCAGGTCGAGAGCTTGGTCACGTCCACGTAGTCGCCGCTGTCGAGCTCCAGGAAGGCGCCCGGCGCCGTCTTGTCCCCTACCGTGAGCTGGTACGGGAGCGCCACGAAGAGGGCCTTCGGCGTCGCCGGCACGACGGTACCCTGCGCCACGACCGTCACGTCGTCGAGGCGGGCGCGGAGCTCGACCGAGCCGAGCTTCCGCGCGACCACCGTCGACCCGCGCACCTCGAGGACCGACGGATCGCTCGACTCGAAGGTCGCGAACGTCGTCGCCGAGGCGGTGGTGGTCGCGAGCGGCACGGCCAGGCGGAGCGCCGCCGAGCCACCGAGCGGGACCGTGACCGGCGCGAGCTCGAGGGGCGCCGTGGGCGTCACGACCGAGAGCTGCGTCGACGCCTGCATCGGCACGCCCGACGGGCTCGTCGTGGCGGCCCGCACGTAGACGCTGCCGGCGGCGAGCGCATGGACCCGGCCCGGGTTCGCGGGATCGTCGAACGCGGCGACCGCGGGCGACTCGCTCGTCCACGTCACCTCGCCTTGCACCGGGACTTCCACGTTCCAGCCGCCGGCCGAGTACACGTACATGGCCCGGAGCTGTCCGGTGTGCCCCACCGGCAGCTTGTCCCCGTACGCGACCGCGGGGCGGACGACGAGCCCGCCGAACTGGGACGGCTCGCGCACGACCGTCGCGGTCGCGGAGCCGAAGACGTCGCCGATCGCGGCGGTGATCTCGCCCGTGCCGGGGCTAGACGACCAGAAGCTGCCGCCGTTCACCGAGCCGATGACGCGGTCGCAGCGCCAGGTGACGAGGGTCGTCGCGTCGGTGGTGCGGCCGTCAACGAGGCGGGCCGTCGCGCTCAGCTGGCGGGTGGCGCCCGAGGCCACGACGAGCGACGCCGGGGAGATGGTGATCGAGCTGAGGGGCCCCAGCACCGTCACCGTCTTCGTCGCCGTCATCCCGCCGAAGGACGCGGACAGCGTCGTGCTCCCGGAGCCGACCACCGTGGCGGTGCCCTTCGTGCCGGGCGCGTTCGAGATGGCGATCACCGCGGGGTCGCTCGAGGACCACTCGGCGTAGCTCGACACGTCCTCCGTCTCGACGACGTACTTTCCCTGCACGCGGGTCTGCGCCTTCACCCTCCAGCTCACGCCCGCCGGCACCGACGCGGGAGCGTCGAGGGTGAACGATAGCGGCGCGGTCACCTGGACGCTCGCCGTGGCGGACAGCCCCGCGTAGCGCGCCTCCAGGGTGGTCGTCCCGAGGCCCACGGCCCGGACGACGGTATCGCCCCACCATCCCTTCTCCACGATGCCGACGGCCGGATCGAGGACCGAGAACGTCGCCGCGCTCGAGACGTCGTAGCTCGAGCCGTTCGCGTAGCTCAGCGTCACGTTGGGCGGTGGCCAGGTGTAGTCGCCGAGGCCCATGGCGATGGCGGTCGTGTCGATCGCGAGCCCGGTCGGCGCGTCGCCGGTGACCGTCACCGCCGCGCGCCCGACGGCGCCCCCGTAGCTCGCGCTCACGACGGCGACCCCGCCCGCGACCATCGTCGCGACTCCGCCCGCGGCCACGGTCACGGCGCTCGAGTCGGAGGACCAGGTCGCGAGCGCGGTCACGTCGGCGGTGGTGCCGTCCGCGTGGAGCGCGGTGGCGCGGAGCGGGTAGCCGACGCCGACCGGCAGCGGCGAGGGCACCGGTTGGACGAGGACGAAGATCACGGAGTCGGAAGCAACGGTGAGCTCCGCCGAGGCGGTCTTGCCGCCGAAGGAGGCCGTGATCGTCGCCGCGCCGGCCGCGAGCGCGTCGAGGCGCCCCGCGGTCTGGGCGACGCTCGACACCGCGGCCGTCGCCGGCGCGCTCGAGGACCAGTCCGCGAGGAGCGTCACGTCGCGCAGGCCCCCGTTCGAGTAGACGGCGAACACGCGCACGTCGAGCGCGTCGCCCGCGGCGAGGGTGAACGTCGGGGGCACGCCGAGGAGGAGCGACGCGAGCGACGCCGCCTCCACGGTGACGTGCGCCTGCGCGGAGAACCCGGCGTAGGTGGCGCGCACGTCCGTGCCGCCGACCTTCACGCCCGAGACGACGCCGCGCGAGACCGTGGCGACGAGCGGATCGGCGCTCGTCCAGACGGCGGCCGCGGTCACGTCGATCTCCGCCCCGCCGTCGGTGATGCCGAGGCAGCGGAGCGAGGCGGACTGGCCCGCGGAGATCACCGCGCTGACGGGATCCATCCGCACGGAGACGAACGTCGGCGTGTCCACGGTGACGAGCGCCGTCCCCTGGATGGGCCCGATCGCGGCGGTGATGGTCGCGGTCCCCGCGGTGATCCCCGTCACGACGCCCGCCGACACCTGCGCGATGCCGCCGTTCAGCGAGGTCCAGCTCGCCTCGGCGGTCACGTCGCGCTTGCTGCCGTCGTCGTAGGCGCCGGTCGCGGTGAGCTTCACCGTCGCGCCCGCCACGGTCACCGCCGTCGCCGGCGTCACCGCGATGGAGACGAGGGTCGCCGCCGGCTTCGCGCCGCCGCCACCGCTGCCGCCGCTGCACGCCGCCGCGAGCACGGCCGCGAGGCCGAGCGCCGAGATCCGCCGCATGTTCCCCTCCCCGCGCCGGCAACGGCGCGCGTCCCGGCGTTCACGCTGGGATACGGCGCGCGAGGGTACACAGCGGGTCAACGAGCGGCAAGGCTGCGACCGCACCTACATCAGAACCGTCCTGCCACCCCCGCCGAGAACCCGCCACCCTCGAGCCGCGCCACCATCGGCGCCGCCATCGCCCCCTCGGCGCGCGCGGCGGCCGCCTCGTCCAGCTCCTCGTCCCAGCCGCGCGAGAGGTACGCCCCCGCGGCGAGCCCGACGGCCATCCCGGCGAGGCCCGCCGCGCCGATCGCGTGACCGTTCTCCGCGTTCGCGAACGCCGGCACCGAAACGCCGGCGAGCGTGCCGAGGAGCCCGCCCGCGTCGATGAGGAGTGACCGGCCGCGGCTCATCTCGACGCGCCGCGCGACGAGCGCCATCGCGAGAAGGCCGGCGTCGGTGGTGGCGAGCAGCACGCCCTGGGCGGTCGTGTCGCTCGCGTCGTCCAGGATCGCGAGCGTGAGCCCGCCCGTCACGAGCCCCCAGATGCCGCCGCTGTTCGTGAGCGCCACGGCGCCCGAGGACGGGCTCCGGTCGCGCGTCAGGAGCACCGTGGTGCCGAGCGCGGCGAGACCCGTGCCGAGCGTCGCGCCCACCACCCCCTTCCCGTCCGCGTCAGCGAGCGCGGCGATGAGGCCGCCGTTGAACGTCCCCCAGCTCGTGGCGGACTCGATCGCCTGGGCGCGGCCCTCGGGCATCGCAGCATGGCGGGTGGGCAGGATCGCGAGCGTGAGCCCGCCGACGCCGCCGGCGATGGCGAGCGCGAGGTAGGCGCGGCCGTCGTCGGCCTCCGCGAGGAGCCCGGTCGCGACGCCGGTCCAGATGCCGTAGGTCGTGCCGAAGAACGCGAGCTCGGCGCGGCCGCTCCGGTCCAGACGGGCGGGACGCCGGCGCTCGAGGCGCGGCTCCTGGAGCTCGAAGTGGCCGCGAGCGGCGAGCGCGCGGCTCACCTCGGCGAGCGTGCGCGCGCGGTCGGCGAGCGGGCCGGCGCCGGGGGTGGCCGCCACCGCGTCGAACGCGCGCGCGGCCTCCTCGAGCTTGCCGTCGAGGAGCAGCGCCATGGCGGCGTCGTAGCGGGCCGAAGGGTCCGTCCCTTGGGCTTCGACAGGCTCGGTCCGAGCGGCCGGGGCCGGTTGCGCGACCGGCCGGGCGGGCTGGGCCGGCTGCGCGGCCACGGGCACGACCGGCTGAGCCAGCCGGGCGGCCACGAGCTGGACCCGCTGCCCGGACTGGACGGGCTGCGCGGCGGCGAGGAGGACGGCGGCGGCGAGCGTCAGCATTGCGGCGGCTCCGTCGCTCCCGGTGAAGGGTCCTGGGAGCAGCCGGAGCCTACCGCATGGGCGGCGCGGCGCGAGTTCGCGTGAACGCGTGACGCGGTCGTGCCGCTACCGCACGCACACCGCCTCGACCTCTGCGACCTCCTTCGGCACCGCGGCGGTCAGGTTCTCGTGGCCCTCGGGCGTCACGAGCACGTCGTCCTCGATGCGGATGCCGACGCCGCGCATCTCCTTCGGCGCGCTCTCGTCGTCCGCGGCGACGTAGATGCCCGGCTCGATGGTGAGCACCATTCCCGGCACCAGCGCCCGCGGCTTGCCGTCCACGTAGTAGTCGCCGACGTCGTGCACGTCCATGCCGAGCCAGTGGCTGGTCCGGTGCATGTAGTACTTGCGGAACGCCTTGTCGGCGATCCGCTCGTCGGCGCTGCCCTGCAACAGGCCCAGCGAGATGAAGCCCTCGGTGAGCTTCCGCACCGCGAGGTCGTGGATCGCGTCGAGGTTCGTGCCCGGCTTCACCGCCTCGATGGCCTGCTTCTGCACGTCGAGGCAGAGCTCGTAGAGCTCGCGCTGCGCCTTCGTGAACTCGCCCGACACCGGGAACGTGCGCGTCACGTCCGCCGTGTAGAGCTCGTACTCGCCGCCCGCGTCCACCAGGCACACGTCGCCGTCCTTCAGGAGCTCGGGGCCGGCGCGGTAGTGGAGGATGGTCGAGTTCGCGCCGGCGGCCACGATCGTCCCGTAGCCGGGGCCCGACCCGCCGCGGCGGCGGAACGCGTACTCGATCTCCGCCTGCACCTGGTGCTCGCGCCGGCCGGGCTGCCCGTCGCGCATGGCCGCCATGTGCGCCTCGGCGGTGATCTCGGCGGCCTTGCGGAGCCGCCGGAGCTCGTCCGGCCCCTTCACGAGGCGCTGCTCGTGGAGGATGCGGCCGGGGTCCACGATGGCGCGCGGCGGGCGCTTGCCGAGGCGCGCGCCCTTCCGCAGCTCGTTGAGGACGCGCGCGAGCCGCGCGTCCCACGGCGCATCCTGGCCGACGCGGAACCAGAGCGTCTCCGCGCCCTCGACGAGCGCCGGCAGCCTCGCCTCCAGCTCCGCGACCGGGTACGCCTCGTCGGCGCCGTACTGCTCCTTCGCGCCCTCGATCCCGGCGCGGCGGCCGTTCCAGATCTCCTTCTCGCGGTCGCGCGGCCGCACGAACAGGACGAGCTTCGCCTCGCCCGCAGGCGACGCCACGAGGACCGCGCAGCCCTCCGGCTCGTCGAGGCCGACGAGGTAGTGGTAGTCGCTGTCCTGGCGGAAGAGGTACTCGGTGTCCGCGTTCCGGAGCTTCTCTTCGGCGGCCGGGAGGAGCATCACGCCGCCCCCCTGGCGCGCCATCTGCGCGGCGGCCGCCCGGC
Organism: Anaeromyxobacter sp. SG66; assembly: GCF_022690805.1. NCBI lineage: Bacteria > Pseudomonadati > Myxococcota > Myxococcia > Myxococcales > Anaeromyxobacteraceae > Anaeromyxobacter > Anaeromyxobacter sp. SG66. The sequence continues at coordinate 3,894 of NZ_JALCZC010000103.1, read as the reverse complement.
GGCGCTCGGCGAAGGTCGAGTTGGAGTCCATGCCCGCCCATATAGCGCACTCCCGCCGGGAGCGCGGGCGCGCCGCCGTCGCGGGGCGGGAGGGCCTCGCCGGGGGCGACGGGCCGTGCCGGAAGGTGGCCTCGACCGCGTAGCGGCCGCGCTCGGCCGGCCTCGGGCCCGCGCGCGCTCGGGGCGCAAAATCGAACGTGATTCCCGGACGATGAAGCGGGCTACTTCCCCGGCCAGCGCGTCCCCGACCACTCCTCGAACGCGGCTCGCTGCGCCTCGCTCGCAGCCTCCACCGGCTCGAGCCAGACGGTGTCCTCGGGCCACGGGGCGAGCGGCACGGTCACCTCGACGAGCTCGTCCCGCCGGAACACGGTGAGGCGGAGCGAGCCGCCCGGCCCCCTCTCGCCGAGCCGGTCCCACAGCGCGGCGCGGTCCAGCCGGAACCCGCCCTCTGCGACGAGCTCGTCCTCGGCGTAGAGGCCGGCCCGGTGCGCCGGGCTCCCCTCCTGCACCGACGCCACCGCGAGCTTCGGCCCCTGGGCGAGCTCGAAGCCGGCCCAGCCGGGCGCGGGACGCTCGTCGCCGTTCTTCGGAGGCGTGCCGCCCTTGTCGTCGAGCCCCTGGGCCGCGCGGCGCCGGAGCCGCAGGCCCACGAGCTCGAGGTCGAGGTCGAGCGGCTCCGTGCCGCGCACCTGGCGATCGAAGAAGCGCCGCGCCGCGTCCGCGCCGAGGAGCTCCGCCGCCGCCTGCTCGACGCCGTCCTCCGGCAGGCCGCGCCCCTCGTGACGCGCGTAGAGCGCGCGCAGGAGCGCGTCGAGCGACGACCCCGCCCGGCGCAGCGCGAGGTCGAGCGCGAGCGCGACGAGCTCGCCCTTCAGGTAGTAGGAGATGGCGCTGTTCCCGCTGTTCTCGTCCGGCCGGTAGTGCTTCACCCACGCGAGGAAGCTCGCCTCCTGGACGCTCATCTTCCTCGCGCCGGGCGTGCGCTCGAGCTGGGTGAGCGCGCGGCCGAGGTTCCGGAGATACCGCCCCGCGTCGAGGAGGCCGGCGCGCGCGAGCGCGAGCCCCTCGTAGTAGGACGTGGCGCCCTCGAACCACCACAGGAGCCGCGTGTACTGCTCGCGCCCGTAGTCGAACGGCACGAGCGCCGCGGGCCGCATGCGCTTCACGTTCCAGAGGTGGAAGAACTCGTGCGCGAAGAGGCCCAGCGTCTCCTCGTACGCGTCGCGCGGGAAGAACTGCATCCGGCCCACGTTGAGCGTCGTCGAGCTCGCGTGCTCGAGGCCGCCGCGCCGCTTCTCGGTGAGGTGCAGGATGAACAGGTAGCGCTCGTAGGGGAGCCCACCCATGAGCCCCCCGAGCGTCTCGACGATCCGCCGGGTGTCCTCCGCGAGCTTCGCCTCCTCGACGTTCCCCCGCCCCCAGATGGCGATCTCGTGCGGCTTGCCGAGCGCGGTGAACGGCACGACGCGGTGGCGGCCGATCTCCACCGGGGAGTCGGCGAGCTCGTCGTAGTCACGTGCGGTGAACGTCGTCGGCCCGCCGGGGAGCGCCGTCGCGATCGACCAGCCCTCCGGCGGCGCGATCTCGAGGACCTGCGGCTCGCGCTCGCGCCCCGGCGCGTAGAGGAACACCGCCGCGCCGTTCAGGTAGCCGTGCGTCCCGTCCAGGTGGCAGGTCCGCACCGTGAGCTCGTTCGCGTAGACCCGATAGCGCACCACCACCCGCTCCGCCCCGCCCGCGTCCACGCGAAAGCGTTGCTTGTCGAGTCGCTCGATCGTGAGACGGCGGCCCTGGCCGTCGTCGGCCTCCACGCCCTCGAGGTGGCGCGCGAACTCGCGCACCAGGTAGCTGCCGGGCGTCCAGACCGGGAGCGCGAGCTCGGGCGTGGCGCCGGGCCGCTCGAGGATCGCCTCGACGTGGAAGAGATGGGAGTGCGGTTCGGGGAGCGAGAGCCGGTAGCGCATGCGGTCACAATCTAGCCGGGGATCAACCGCGTGCCCCGGAGTTCTGTTAGCCTCTCGGCCCCAGGGGGTTCTCGCAGTGTCGATGCTGAAGCTCCACCTCCTCGGGCGGTTCGAGGTGGTCCGCGCGGACGCGCCCATCCCCGCCCAGGCGTGGCGACGGCGGCGGCCGGCCGACCTGCTGAAGCTCGTCGCGCTCGCGCCGGGCCGCGCGCTGGGTCGCGACGCGGCCATCGAGGCGCTCTGGCCCGACAAGGACCCCGCGAGCGGCGCGAACAACCTTCACCGCGCGCTCTACGACCTCCGCCAGATCCTCGGCGGCCGCTGGGTGGACATCGAGCGCGGCCAGCTCGCGCTCCGGCCGGACGTCTGGGTGGACGTGGACGCGTTCGAGGAGGCGGCCGCCGCGGGCGGTCCCGAGCGCTGGGCGCAGGCTGTCGCGCTCTACCGCGGGGATCTCTCGCCGGAGGATCTCGACTCTCCGTGGCTGCAGGGGCGGCGCGCGGAGCTCCGGAGCCGCTTCGTGGACGTGGCGCTGCCGCTCGCGCGCGACGCCGCCGGGCGGGGAGACGCCGGCGCCGCCGTCCCGCTCCTCCGCCGCGTGCTCGAGGTGGATCCCGCCGCCGAGGAGGCGCACCGGCTCGTCATGCGCCTCCTCGCCGAGACCGGCCGGCGGGCGGAGGCGCTCCGCCAGTACGACGCGTGCGACAGCGCGCTGCGCGCCGCGGGGCGGTCCGGCGCGTCGGACGAGACCCGCGCGCTGTGGACCGCCATCCAGCGCGGCGAGGTCGGGCCGACCCAGGCGCGGCCGGCGCTCGACGGCGCGCGCCGCGCCGCCCGGCGGCTGCTCGGGACGACCGACCCGCCCCCGGTGCGCGGGCGCGGGCCGGTGGTGCTGCTCGTCGAGTCGCTGCTCGAGCAGGGCTCGGGGACGCTCATGCTCCTCGGGGAGCGCGGGGTCGGCAAGACGCGGCTCGCGGTGGAGGGCGCCCGGCTCGCCCAGGCCCGCGGGGCGGCGGTGCTGTGCGGCATCGCCACCGGCGGCGGCGCGCCGTACGGTCTCTTCGCCGACGCGTTCGCCGAGGAGGCCCGCGCGAACCCCGCCTTCGCGAGCCCGCTCGCGGGGGCGGCGCCCGGGCCGGGGATCGCCGGCGAGGAGGTGCGGCTCCGCATCTTCGAGGCGGTGGAGCAGGCGCTCGGGGCGGTCGCGGAGGGGCGCCCGATCTACCTCCTCCTCGACGACGTGCACGCGGCGGACGAGTCGTCGCTGAACGTCCTCCACCTCCTCGCCCGCGACGCGCGCGCGCTGAGGCTCATGATCGTCGCCACCTGCAACGAGGCGGCGATCCACGCCGGGACGCCCATCCAGATGGCGCTCGCGCACCTCGACTGCGCGCGCCTGGCGCGCGGCGTCCGCATCCCGCGCCTCGGGCTCGCCGCCACGCGGGAGCAGGTGGCGGACCTGCTCGGCGAGCCGCCGCCCGAGGCGACCGTCGCGCAGCTCTACCGGATCACGGACGGCTCGCCGCTCCTCACCGAGGAGGTCGTGCGGGCGCAGCGCGAGTCGGGCGGGCCGTCGCTCCCCACCGATCCCTCCGCGGCCATCCGCACCCGCGTCGAGCGGCTCGGCGCGCGCGCGGAGGCGCTGCTCGCCGCCGCGGCCGTGGCGGGGGCGCGCTTCGACTTCGAGCTCGTGCGGCCCGTCTCCGGCCTCACGGCGCACGAGGCGCTCACCGCGCTCGACGGCTGCCTCGAGGCGCGCCTCCTCGACGAGGACGGCGCGGGGTACCGCTTCCACCACGCGCTCGTGCGCGACGCCGTCTACGACGGCCTCTCCCCCGCGCGCCGCGCGGCGCTGCACGGCGCGCTCGCCGACGGGCTGGAGGCGGCGCTCCCCGCGGGCGGCGAGCTCCCCTCCGAGGCGCTCGCC
>NZ_JALCZC010000102.1:0-14623 GCF_022690805.1 Anaeromyxobacter sp. SG66 | reverse complement strand
GGCAGACTTGTGCTCGCGGACCACGCGCCGGACCTCCTCGAAGGCGCCCTGGCGGAAGAACCATGGGACTCACTCCGAGAGCGTATCGCTGCCGCTCAGGTGTGCTGATTTGAGGGGATCCGTCAGGAGCTCGGCAGGCGAGTCGAAGATTCTCGAACGTGGACGGTCCCCCGAGGGCGGCGGGCTGGATGTGGTCGAGCTCGAGCTTCCAGCGGCTGTTGCAGCGGCAGCCGTCCGGGCCGACCCAGGCGCAGCGCCCGCCATCGCGCGTCCACACTGCGCGGCGCACTATCGCCGGGATCGTGGTCCTCGTGGCCGGCGGCTTCGCCGCGGTCTTCTTCGTCGTGGCGGCATTCCCGGCCTGCTTCGCTCCCTTCGTCTTCCGCTCCGGCGCGACCGCGCCCTTGCGCTTGCCGTGCTTCTGGATGGCGCAGCGGATCGCCTCGTGGAGCACCGCCGCGAGGTCGCCGTCCGGGACCTTGTGCGACAGGAGCGACCGGAGCGTCTCGAGGTCCTCCTTGCAGGCGCGGTCGAGCGTGACCCGGAGAGACCAGTGGCTCTCCGAGACGGCGAGTGTCTCGGCCCTTCGCTTCGGCTGCGCGACGGGGGGCGAAGGCGCCGGCAGCGCGTCGGCCGCAGGGCCCGGATCGAGGGTCGGCTTCGCGGTGCCGGGCTCGGTCGCCGTCTCGGCCTGTCCTGCATCGGACGCCGGGAGCTGCAGCGCTGCGCTTCCCGCGGTGGGCGCGCGGTCGGTGAGCTTGCGGAGGCCAGCACGCGGAGCGGTGCGCGCCTGGACGGAGACGACGAGCTGCTCGACCTCGGCCCGGGTCCGGAAGGCGGCGCGAGCGAGGAGGTCGTCCACGTTCTCCTCGGTGAGCACCTGGCCGAGGAGCGCCACGGTGGACAAACACAGACGCCCATCGCGCAGCGGAGCCTCGAGGATCGGGAAGCGGCGCAGCACCCGCATCGCCTGGATGCGCCGGCCGGCGGCGCCCTCGCGGAGGTGAAGCGCCTCCAAACAGTACGCCCAGAGGGACGCATGGCCGACCTCGACGAAGGCGCGGCGCCGATCGAACTCGTCGAGGTGCAGGAGAAAGTCGACCTGGACGTTCCGTTCCTCTCCGGCGAGCTCGCGCAGGCGAAGGGCGAGGACATTCGACTCGAGAGCAGCGGGGGCGAGCGCAGACATGGGGTGCACCTCCAGTACACCCTTCGTAGCACGCGATTTCCGGAGCTCCGGAGACGCTCCAGGCTCGCGCCTGCGCGGCGCTATTCGCTGCACCCTCGTCGATGCCTTTCCTCGGTCTCCGCGCGTGACACGCGCGAGGCGCGTGCGCGAGAGCGGCCCTTCCGCGCCGGTCCAATGCCGGACCGCGATCGAGGCGAGAAGGCGTCAACGGGAAATGTTTCACCCACCGCATCTGGGACGCCTTGCCTCGTCGCGAGAAGAGCCGCGGCACCGGCCGGCACTACCGCTGGCGATAGCTGTCACCCAAGGTGAATACGGTCGACCTCGAGCTGCGGAGGCGCCTTCGAGAAGTCCGCGTGCACCCCGCGCGAAGTCACGCCGTCGCTGTGCCCGGTTCGACACTACGAGACGCTCGCCTGCGCCCCCGCCTTCCCGCGTTCATCGGGGTCGAGCACGAGCGCGCGCGCCGACCCCGTCGATGCCCCGAATCCGCCATGCGCACGGAAGCCGTGGTAACACCCGCCGCTCGTCCGGCGAGTACCCGCACTTGTGACGAATGATGAGGGCTGCGCCCCGCCCCACCCCTGCTCGCCGGGTCCCGTGCGCCACCGCGCGCGGCTTCGCCGCTGTCGCGATGGCGCCCCGGCTTTGCTCGCTTCGCTCGCACGGGGAACGGCGCGCTGCTCCCGCCGAGCGAAGCTCGGCGGGGCCCTTTCGACGAGAAGGGCCATTCCCTCCGGAATGGTCATGCCTCCCGGAATGACCGCTCCCGGACGCCGCGCAGCGCGCGTCCCTGCGCGCCCGCGCGCGCTTTCCCTCGAGCGCCGATGACGATCGGAATGGCCCTTCGCGCGCGCCCGCCCGGCCCGATGGGCCGTGGCACGCGCCCCGGCGTGCATTTCTTCGACTTTCGCCGGATCGGCGCTCCCGGGCACATCGCGTGCTGTGGAGGAGCGCGCTCCCGTCCTCTCGTGGCGCGGCGCGACGGCGGCGCGGCGCCGCCAGGAGGAGGCTCACGTGAAGCGTCTCGCTCGCAGCCTTTACCTGCAGGTCCTCGTCGCCGTGGCGCTCGGCGCCCTCGTCGGCCACCTCGCGCCGGCGACCGGCGCGTCGATGAAGCCGCTCGGCGACGCGTTCATCAAGCTCGTGAAGATGCTCATCGCGCCCATCGTGTTCGCGACGGTGGTGACGGGCATCGCGAAGATGGGCGACCTGCGCAAGGTCGGCCGCGTGGGGCTGAAGGGCCTCCTGTACTTCGAGGGGCTCACCACGGTCGCCCTCGCCATCGGGCTCGTCGTCGCCCGCTTCGTCCAGCCCGGCGCCGGCATGGACGTGAACCCCGCAACCCTCGACGCCAAGGCGGTGGCCACGTACACCGCCGGCGCCCAGCAGCACGGGACGATCGACTTCATCATGAACGTCATCCCGAAGGACGTGGCCGACGCGTTCGCGAAGGGCGACATCCTCCAGGTCCTGCTCTTCTCGATCCTGTTCGGCATCGCGCTCGCCGGGCTGCGCGAGACGGGGAAGCCCATCCTCGAGTTCATCGACGTCCTCTCGGGGGTGCTCTTCAGGATCGTCGGCATGGTGATGCGGCTCGCCCCCATCGGCGCGTTCGGCGCGATGGCGTTCACGGTCGGGAAGTACGGCGTGGACACGCTCCTGAGCCTCGGCAAGCTCATCGCCTGCTTCTACGCGACGAGCACGGTGTTCGTCGTCCTCGTCCTCGGGCTCGTGATGCGGAGCTGCGGGCTCGGCATCCTCCGGTTCCTCCGCTACATCAAGGAGGAGATCTTCGTCGTGCTCGGGACCTCCTCGTCCGAGTCCGCGCTGCCCCTCATGATGAGGAAGATGGAGCGGCTCGGCTGCTCCAAGCCGGTCGTCGGCCTGGTCGTGCCGATGGGCTACTCCTTCAACCTCGACGGGACGTCGATCTACCTCACGCTCGCGACGCTGTTCGTCGCCCAGGCGACGAACACGCACCTCTCGCTCGGGCAGGAGCTCGAGATCCTGGCGGTGCTGCTCCTCACCTCGAAGGGCGCCGCGGCGGTCACCGGCGGCGGCTTCATCACGCTCGCCGCGACCCTCTCCGCGGTCGGCACCATCCCGGTGGCCGGCCTCGCGCTCCTCCTCGGGATCGACCGCTTCATGTCGGAGGCGCGCGCCATCACGAACCTCATCGGGAATGGCGTCGCGTCGGTGGCGGTTTCCCGCTGGGAGGGCGAGCTCGATCTCGCCCGGGCGCGCGCGGTCCTCGCGGGCGCCGAACCGGTCGACGCCGCGGAGCCGACGCCGACCCCGGTGCCGCTCCTCGAGGAAGTCCCGCTCACCGCGGCCGAGGGCTAGCCCGCCGGCGCATTCGCTCCTGGAGACCTCATGAAGCAGCTCATCTCGATCCTCTCGCGCCTGTGGAACGGCCTCTGCGAGGCCGACCGCCGCACCGCGCTCCGCAGCACGCCGGAAGTCCCCCGCAAGTAGCGGCACGGAGATCCCGGCGCGGACGCCGGCGGTGGCCCTCCCTCCGGCCGCCGCCGGCGTTCGCCTTTCCCGCTCCCAGGGCGACGACCCTCCCGCGGACGGCGCCCGCGACGGGCGGGCGATACACTCTGCGAGATGGAGCGCGGCGCCCGGTGGCACGAGCGGCTCGGCGCGGCGGCGGCGAACGTCCACCGCTGGCTCAGGGCGCGCGAGCTCGTCACGCTCCTCCTCGTCGCGGCGCTCGCCGGCGGCGTCCTCACCTTCGTCGAGATCGCGGAGGCGGTGCGGGAGGACGAGACCCGCGCGATCGACGAGAAGATCCTCCTCGCGATGCGCAAGCCCGGGGACCCCGCGGATCCCCTCGGCCCGAAGTGGGTCGAGGAGACCGGGCGGGACCTCACCGCCCTCGGCGGCGTCCCGATCATCAGCCTCGTCACGACCGCGGTGGCCGCCACGCTGTGGCTCGCCGGGCGTCGCCGCTCCGCGGCCCTGCTCGCCGTCGCCGTGGTGGGCGGGGCGATCCTCTCGTTCGCGCTGAAGCGCGGCTTCGACCGGCCCCGCCCGGAGCTCGTGCCCCACGGCACGTGGGTCTACACGTCGAGCTTCCCCAGCGGCCACTCCATGCTCTCGGCGATCGCCTACCTGACGCTCGGCGCGCTCGTCGCGCGCGTGCTCCCGCGGCGGCGGCAGAAGGCGTTCGTCCTCGGGTGGGCGCTCCTCTTCACCGGGCTCGCCGGCGTGAGCCGCGTGTACCTCGGCGTGCACTGGCCTTCCGACGTCCTCGCCGGCTGGACCGTCGGCGCGAGCTGGGCGGTCGCCTGCTGGCTCGCGGCGGACTTCCTCGATCGGCGCGCGCGCAGGCGGAAGGACGCCGGCGTGGAGGACGACGAGCGTCCTTCGAGGGTGCAGCGGGGGTGAGAGGAGCACCTACCGGGGTGTCGCCGCGCCAGGTGTGCGGCGCGTTCACGCGCCCGCCCGCCGACGCACGCGCGTAACTCGTTGATCGCCCTGCGCTTCGCGCCGAGGTCGGCGCTGGTCCGCGCCGTGCACCGATGAGAGCTCGCCCGGCACCCTCTTCCCCGGACGACTGCTCGGAGGTGCTTCCATGAGACCCGGCCGCCTCGCCTCGCTCGCCACCCTGACCGCCCTCCTCTCGACCGCCTGCGTGACGACGTCCACCACCTCCACGACCTGGGGCGAGGGGTCCTCCCAGCAGTGGGAGCGCGTCGGCTACGTCGCCTCCATCCGCGAGACCGTGGAGCGGCAGCAGGGGAACCCCGGCGCAGGCGCCGTCGCCGGCGCGATCATCGGCGGGATCCTCGGCAGCGCCGTGGGCGGCCACACCTACTACGACCGCTGGGGCTACGCGCACCACCACGGGAGCGGCGCCGGCGCGGTCGCGGGCGCCGTCGGCGGTGCGGTGGTCGGCGCCGCCGCGAGCCAGGGCGGCGCCGAGCGGCGGACCTACGAGGTCTTCGTCCGGTTCGACGACGGCGGGACGGACACGTTCGTCTACGACCAGCCCTACGACTTCCGCGTGGGCGACGAGGTCCGGCAGACGGCGCGCGGCCTCGAGCGGACGCGCTGAGCGATCACACGGGGACGTTCACCCCGCGGCGCGCGTGAAGAACGTGCGCACGACGCCGGCTCCGCCCGGCTCCGAGTGAGCCACGCACCCGACGGCGCGCGCCCGCTCGAGCAGCGGACCGGGCACGAAGGGCGTCACGAGCTCGAAGACGTCGCCGGGCGCCAGCACGGCGAGCTCCTGCATGATCTCCTGCACCGGGTGAGCGCCGGACGCGAGCATCGGCCGCGCGTCGAGCCGCCGGGAGACGGACGCGCCGTCGAGCCACGCCGGGCGCGGCTCCGCGTGCGCGGCCGGGGCGTGGACGTGGGCGTGCGCCGGCTCCGGCGCCGGGGATCGGCCGGCCTCCGCGTGCGCGGGGCAGGCCTCGACGGGCCGCGCGGCCTCCGCGGCGGCGCGAGCGCCGGACCACGACAGGAGCCGCTGCTCGCCCTTCAGCGCCCGCTTCTCGGTGAGGTCCTGGGTCACCTCCAGGCAGCCCAGATACGCGCCGGCGTCGTCCCGCAGCGCGCGGTACTCGATGTGGACGAAGCGCCCGTGGAGCTGCCAGAAGGCGGCGCGATCCTGCGTGCCGGCGCGGAAGCTGGCGAGGATCTCCTCCACCGTCCCCACCGACGCGGGCGGGTGGCAGAACTGGACGTTGCGGCCGATGACGGCGCGGCTGCGCGAGAAGACCCGGTCCTTGCCGTGGCTGAACCAGCGGACGCGATCCTCGGCGTCCACGAACGTCGCGTCGAGCGGCAGCGCGCCGAGGATCGCCTCGAGCTCGGCGGGGAGGAGGCTCCCGGTGGGCAGCCTCACGCGCGCGCCCGGCGCCGGCGCGTCGTCCCCCTCGGCGGACGCCGGGCGCCAGCGCGCCTCGGGCTCCACGAGGCAGTAGCCGAGCTCGTCGCTCTGGCGCGCGATCTCCCACCACTCGCGCTCCTCGAGGACGTCGAGCGACATGGGCAGGAGGATGTTCTCCTCCTTGTCCACGAGGTCGCGGATGGCGCGCGCGAGCGGGCGCAGCGCGCCGCCCGCGATCGCGCGAGCCGTGACGGGGTCCTCGCCGGCCGAGGCGAGCGCCGCGAGCGCGCCGCGCAGCAGCGCGCGCGTCTCGTCGTGCTTGCCCCACATGACCTGGGGCGGACCGGTGATGCCGTGCCGCTCCAGGAACGGGAAGAGGAGGTGCTCCTTGCGCTGATAGTGCTTCTCGACGTCCGTGAGCGCGTTCACGCGCACGCGCGCTTGCAGGAGGTGCACGCCCACGGCGTCCCCGTTGACGGCCGTCTCGAGCGCCTCGGCGACGTGCTCGAGCGCGTGGGCCTGCTTCGCGAGCGCCGCGTTCTCCTCGGAGAGCACGCGCGCGGGGTGGCCCGGCGGCGGCGTGCGGGCGCCGGAGAGATCGATGCCGCCCTGCAGCGCCGCCGAGTGAAGGTGGCAGAGCCGCGTCATCTCCTCGGGCCGCAACCCCTCGGCGATGAGCTCCTGCTCCACCTCCACCACGAGCCCGTACGGCACCTGACCGAGCAGGCGCTGGAGCTGCCGCTGCACCGCCTCCGGCGCCACGCCGTCGTGGAGCTGAAGGATGAGGTGCTTCAGGAGGTCCTTCCGAGGAGGGGCGCCCGTTTCGATGAGCTCGCTCATGACCGATGTGAAGAGCAAGGTTCTCGCCAGCCGCCGAACCGGTCGGGATCACGGACTTTTCAGCCGGGGCGCGGAGCTCTTCACCCGGATTTCGTTGCCGCCTTCACCGCCATGCGGGTGAACCCTCCCACCGGTGCGCGCTGCCGCACGGACCCGGCGCCACTAGGGTTCGATCTGGAGCACCGTGCCCGGGGAGCGGGAGCATGAAGCAGCTGTTCGGCGGCGACTGGCTTGCGGGTCCGGTTCGTGACGCGCTGCGAGAACGCGCGATGGTCGAGCAGAGCCTCCCCGCGGCGACGCGGTCCGTGGTGGTGGACGGCGTTCGGGGCTGGCTCTTCCCGGTGACGACGGTGGCGGGCGATCCGTTCCAGCTCTTCCTGTGGTTCGACGGCGCCGTCTACCAGGTCACCGTCGCGAGCCCCGACGTCTCCGGCCATGACCCGCACGCCTGCCACCTGTTCCCGCACGGACGGATCTGCCTCTCCGCGGACCCGGCCGGCGGCATGCCCACGCTCGAGGCCGCCTACGCGAAGAGCGTGCTGTGGGCGAACGGCTTCAGCGAGTTCCAGCGCACGGGGAAGTTCCCGTTCTGACCCTCGGAGGAGACGCCATGTCCGATGCCACCGTCGCAGACCTACGCGAGCTGTTCCTCGACGATCGCCGCACTGCCGACACGCCGCCGCGCGAGCGGCGACGCCGGGTGTTCGTCGATCCTGCGGGCCGCATCGTGATCGGGGATCGGGTCCCGCGCGGCGACGAGGGCCAGTCGCTCTCCGAGATCCACCCGGCCGTCTTCGCCGCCCCACTGCGCTGATCCACGTGCGCGTCCTCGACGCGGTGCTCCGCGCCATCGGGGAGGAGCTCGCGGTGCACCCCGCGGAGCGCGGCGGGGCGCTCGTCGGCCCCCGAGGCGTGTCCCTCGTCACGCAGCTCGTCCCCGATCCGGAGGGGGCGGCCACCGAGGCGAGCTACCGCCCCTCGCGCGCGCTCGACGCGCGCGTGAAGGCGCTCGAGCGCGAGGACGGGCTCGAGCTGAAGGGCATCGTCCACTCCCACCCTCCCCTCCTCGACGCGCCGTCCGCGCAGGACGCGGCGGAGCTCGCGGAGGGGCTGCGCCGGAACGGGCACCTCGCGACGTACCTCGCCCCGATCGTCACGCGCTGCGATCCCGGAAGTCGCCTGGCGCCCCACGAGCTCGCGCTCTCCCCGCCCGGCAGCAAGGTCTCCTTCTTCGGCGCCTGGCGCGCCGGCGAGGACCACGCGGCCGTCCGCCCGCTGCAGGTGACCGTCGTGCCGCTCCTGCGCGACGCCGAGCGGCTCGCCCGGGCGATCGGCGGCGAGGTTGGGGGCGTCGGGCTGGTGGACGTCGCGGCCGCGGGCGACGCGGCGCTCCCCGCGGCCCGGCTGCTCGCGGGCGGGCTCGAGCTCCTCGTGGTCGTCGGGGACGGCTACCCGGCGCTGCCGCCGCTCGTGCTCGCCACGAACGCCGACGGCGAGACCGAGCAGCTCGAGCTCGGCTGGTCGCTCGCCCTCGCCGAGGAGGACCGGCTCGCCGCGGCGGTGCGCACGATCCTCCTGCCGCCCGGCCCTTACCGCGCCGCCTTCGGGCCGCGCGGCGGACCGGCGCTCACCGCCGACCGCGAGCGCGCGCGGCTCGCCGGGTGGGGACGGCTCCTCACCCGCGGCGATCCCGCGGAGGCGGCGGCGCGGCTCCGGGACGCGCTCTTCGCGCGCAGCGCGGGGCTCGTCTCGGCGGCGCTGCGCGAGCGGACGGTCCTCGTCGCCGGCTGCGGGTCGGTGGGGTCGTACCTCGCCGAGGCGCTCGCGCGGAGCGGCGTCGGCGCGTTCGCGCTCGTGGATCCCGAGTCGGTGGAGGCGCCGAACCTCTCGCGCACCGGGTACGAGGTCGGCGATCTCGGCCGGGCCAAGGTCGAGGCGCTCGCCCGGCGCCTCCTCGCCGTCCAGCCCGCGGTCGGCCTCTCGCTCCACGCGACCGCGCTCGACGCGCTCGGGCCTGCCCCGCTCGACGCGCTGGTCCGGGCGGCCGACCTGGTCGTCGCGGCCACCGACGATCCCGCGGGCCAGCGCCTGCTCGACCGGTTCGCGTACGCGCGCGGGCGGCCCGCCCTCTTCGTGGGCCTGTACGCGGGGGCGCAGGGCGGCGAGGTGGTGATGACGGTCCCCGGCCGGACGCCCTGCTACCTGTGCGCGACGCGCACGCGCGGCGCGCTCGCGCGGGAAGGCGGCGGCGCGCGCGAGATCGACTACGGCACGGCGCGGCTCCACGGCGCGCTCGCGATCGGGCCGGACGTGCACCACGTGGCGAGCGCCGCGGCGAAGCTCGGCCTCTCGCTGCTCCTCGCCGGGAGCGGCGCGCCGCTCGCGGCGCTCGCGGAGACCGCGCTCTCCGACGGGACGCCTTACCTCACGACCTCCACCGTCCCCGGCTACTGGTTCTACCCGCAGGTGTTCGGGGACACCCCGGGGCAGCACGCCTACCAGAGCGTGTGGCTCACCCCGGCGCCGCGGCAGGACTGCCCCGTGTGCGGGGATCCGTCGGGCCGGGTCGATCCGCTCGACGTCCCGCTGCGCGGCCCGCGCGCGGCGTCCTTCGCGGGCGTGCTCCGCGACGGCGAGCCGGCCGGCTCGTAGCGTCGCCCTCGACGCGCTCAGCGCGCCGGCGGCTGGATGTGCGACTCGTCCTCGAGCGCGGGGACGATCTTCTCCTGACGCGCCTTCGTCTCGCGCGTCGCGGCGCCGCTGCAGATCGGCGCGAGCGTCTCCGCGAGCCGGACGAACCCCGCGATCTCGCGCTCGAGCCGCCCCGCGAGCCCGGCGTCCCGGAGCCGGCCGTCGGCGTCGAACGCCTCGCCCGCGTGGGGGAGCGCGAACATGTCGGGGAAGACGAGCGCGCCGCACCCCTCGAGCGGGATGCGGGTCTGCCACAGGCCGCGGATCCCGCCCATCGGCGAGGGCGACGCCGAGAGGAGGTACACGCTCCTGCCGCGCCAGGGCATCGGGCGGGCCCGGGACACCCAGTCGATCGCGTTCTTGAGCGGCCCGGCGATCGAGTAGTTGTACTCGGGCGCCGCGATGAGGATCGCCTGCGCGGCCTCGACCCGGCGGTTCAGCTCGAGCGCGCCCGCGGGGAGGCCGCTCGTCCGGTCGACATCACCGTCGTAGAGCGGCATCTCGAACTCCGAGAAGCGGGCGAGATCCACGTCCGCCCCCTCTCGCCGCGCGATCTCGCACGCGAGCGCGACGAGCCGGTGGTTCAAGGACTCCTTCCGCAGCGACGCGGCGAACGCGAGCAGCCTCATGGTGACGCCTCCCGGGCGCGCCCCCCTGGGCGACGGGGGGCTACGCCGCGAACTGTCGTTCAGGCCCAGCGCTCCATCACCACTCGCGTCTCCGTGTAGAAGCGGACCGCGTCCTCGCCGGTCGCGTGCAGGTCACCGAAGAACGAGCTCTTCCACCCGGCGAACGGGAAGAACGCCATCGGCGCGGCCACGCCCACGTTCACGCCGATCATCCCGGCCTCGACGTTGCGCCTGAAGTACGCCGCCGCCTTGCCGCTCGTGGTGAAGATGCTCGCGGCGTTGCCGTAGCGGGAGCGGTTCGCGAGGGCGACCGCCTCCTCCACGCTCCCGGCCCGCACGGTCGCGAGCAGGGGCCCGAAGATCTCGTCCCGGGCGAGCGTCGAGTCCGCCGCGACGCGATCGAGGATGGTGGGGCCGATGAAGAACCCGTCCCCGCCGGCGGTCGCCTCGCGCCCGTCCACGACGAGCGCGGCCCCCTCGGCGAGCCCGGCCTCGATGTAGCGGCGGACGCGGGCGCGGCTGTCCTCGCGGATCACCGGCCCCATCGCCGAGTCCGAGGCGAAGGGATCTCCGACCCGCGTCGCGCGCGCCTCGGAGGCGAGCCGCTCCAGGAGCGGCTCCGCCGCGCCGCCCACCGGCACGAGCACGCTCCCCGCGAGGCAGCGCTGGCCCGCGGCGCCGAACGCGGAGCCCATCACGGCCGAGACGGTCAGGTCGAGGTCGGCGTCGGGCAGCACGAGGAGGTGGTTCTTCGCTCCCGCCATCGCCTGGACGCGCTTGCCGCTCGCCGCCGCCCGCGCGTAGACGTGGCGAGCGACCCCCTCCGATCCCACGAACGACACCGCCCGCACGAGCGGGTGGTCGAGCAGCGCGTCCACGGCGTCGCGGCCGCCGTGCACGACGTTCATCACGCCGGGCGGGAGCCCCGCCTCGTTGAAGAGCTCGGCCAGCCGGAGCCCGGTCGAGGGCGTCCGCTCCGAGGGCTTCAGGACGAACGTGTTCCCCGCCGCGACGGCGATGGGGAACATCCAGAGCGGGATCATCGCCGGGAAGTTGAACGGGCAGATCCCCGCCACGACGCCCACCGGGACGCGCCAGGTGTGCGAGTCCATGCCGCGGGCGATCCCCTCCACCGTCCGCCCCTGCGCGAGCGTCGGCATGCCGCAGGCGAAGTCCACGACCTCGATCCCGCGCCGGACCTCGGCGCGGGCGTCCGGGAGGAGCTTGCCGTTCTCCCGCGAGACCGAGGCGGCGAGCGAGTCCTGCTCGCGCTCGAGGAGCGCCTTGTAGCGGAAGAGCACCTGGACGCGGTCCGGGACCGGGATCGCGCGCCAGCCCGGGAACGCGGCCGCCGCGGCGCGCACCGCGGCGTCCACGTCGGCAGGGCCGCAGAGGGGGACCCGCGCGACGGTGCGGCCGGTCGCCGGCTCGAGCACGGGCGCGGTCTCGGTGGCCGCCGCCGGGCGCGCCGCGCCGTCGACGAGGAGCGGGAGCGGAGCGGGCTCGGAGCCCGCGCGGCCGGGAGAGGACGACACGTTCGGGGCCATGACCTTCGACCTCCAGCCTCCTCACTTCACCGCGCCGACGGTGAAGCCGGCGATGAAGCGATCGAGGAACAGGTTGTAGACGACGGCGATCGGCAGGCTCGTGATCAGGCAGGCCGCCATGAGCGAGCCCCAGTAGTAGACGTCGCCGCGCACCAGGTAGATGGGCACGCCCACGCCGACCGTCTGGTGCTCCGCCGAGGAGATGAACGTGAGGGCGTAGACGAACTCCTGGGTCACGAGGGTGAAGGAGAAGATGACCACCGTGAGGATCCCGGACACCGAGATGGGGATGACGAGCTTCACGAACGCGCCGAAGCGCGTGAGCCCGTCCACGAGCGCCGCGTCCTCGAGGTCGCGCGGGATCGCCTTGAAGAAGCCCATGAGCAGCCAGATCGAGAACGGGACGGTGAAGGTCGGGTAGGTGACGATGATCGCCCAGAGCGTGTCCTGCAGCCCGAGCCAGGAGACCACGCGCGACATGGGGATGAAGAGCAGCGTCGGCGGGACGAGGTAGGTGAGGAAGATCCCGATCCCGAGCTGCTGCCCCCACTGGCCGGTGAGCCGCGCGAGCGCCCAGGCGGCGGGGACCGCCAGCACGAGCGTGATCGCCACGACCGCCGCGCCGGCCACGGTGGTGTTCCAGAACCAGCGCAGGAAGAGCGTCTCGCCGAAGAGGAGCCGCAGGTGATCGAGCGTGGGCGCCGCGTTGAAGACGAACGGGTCGTGCTCGACGTTGTACAGGTCGCTCGTCTGCTTGAACGTCGTGATCGCCATCCAGTAGAAGGGGAACGCGAGCAGCACCGCGAACCCGATCACGATGAGCCAGCGCCCGAGGCGCGTGAGCGGCGATCTCCGCGGGCCCGCCATCGCTACACCACCTCCGCGCGGTGGGCCACGCGCAGCATGAGCGCGGCGACCGCCACGAGGATGGGGACGAGGAACATCGAGATCGCCGCCCCCTCCGCCAGGTCGGAGCCGAGCACGCCGGTCTGGAACGCGAGCGAGGGCAGGACCTGCGTCGAGTCGTACGGCCCGCCCCGGGTGAGGATGTAGACGACCGTCATGTCGGTGAAGGTGAAGACCACGCCGAACAGGACGGCCACGTTGATGATCGGCCGCATCATCGGGAGCGTGATCTCGAAGTGCGTCCGCCAGAAGCCGGCCCCGTCCACGGCCGCCGCCTCCGGGAGCTCCTTCGGGATCGAGGTGAGCCCGGCGAGCAGGATCACCGTCGAGAACGGGATCATCCGCCACGAGTGCACCGCGATGACCGACGCCATCGCGAGCGCCGGCCGACCGAGCCACATCGGCGGGTCGAAGAGGTTCACGAGGTGCATCTTCGCGAGGACCCAGTTCACGACCGAGTAGATCGAGTCGAGGATCCACTTCCAGCCGATGGCGCCCAGGCTGATCGGCGCGACCCAGGGCAGCAGGATGAGGAACCGGACGAGCCCGCGCCCGCGGAACCGCTCCCGCAGCGCGAGGGCGAGCGCGTTGGCGCAGACGATGACGATCACCTGCGAGACGATCGTGAACACGAACGAGTTCACGAGCGCCCGCCGGAAGCTCGGGCTCTCCACCACGCTCCGGAAGTTCTCGAGGCCGACGAACTCGTAGCCCACCGACCCCACCGTCACGTCGCCGACGCTGTAGAGGAAGGCGAGCACGAGCGGCAGCCCGAGGAGCGCCAGGATGTACACGAGCGCGGGCGAGAAGAGGGCGACGCCGAGCCGGGTCGCGCCGCTCACCCGGCGGCGCCGGCGGGGCGCCTCCCGCTCGAGCGCGGCCCCGGTCACCGCCACGACAGCTCCCGCGGGGCGGCGCGCTTGCCGGTCGCCCGGTCGAAGAACTTCACCTCGCTCGCGGGGACCGCGAAGTCGTGAGCCTCCCCCTCCCCGAGGGCTCCGCTGGCGGCGGTGGCGACGCGCGAGACGACCTTCCGGCCGTCGAAGCGGCCGCCGTCGATGACGCCGTGCAGGACCCGCTCCGAGCCGAGGAACTCGACGAGCCGGATCCGGAGGCGGATCGGCGCGCTGGGGCCGCGGACCATCGCCGCGGGGACGACGCTCTCGGGCCGGAACCCGGCGATGAAGTCGGTGTCCTCGACCAGGTTCATCGGCGGCGAGCCGAGGAACGTCGCGACGAAGGTGTCGGCGGGCTCGTCGTAGACCTCGTGCGGCGTCCCGATCTGCCGGACGATGCCCTTGTTCAGCACCACGATCCGGTCCCCCATCGCCATCGCCTCGACCTGGTCGTGCGTGACGTAGATGGTCGTGGTGCGCACGCGCTTGTGGAAGGAGGTGAGCTCCTCGCGCGCGGACGCGCGCAGCTTCGCGTCGAGGTTCGAGAGCGGCTCGTCGAGCAGGAACACCGTCGGCTCTCGCACGAGCGCGCGCGCGAGCGCCACCCGCTGCCGCTCGCCGCCGGAGAGCTCGCGCGGCTTCCGGCCGAGGAGGTGGCCGATGCCGAGCAGGCCCGCGGCCCACTCGACCCGCTCGCGGCGCTTCGGCTTCGGCACGCCGTGCGCCTTGAGCGGGAAGCCGATGTTCTGCTCGACCGAGAGGTGCGGGTAGAGCGCGTAGCTCTGGAACACCATGGCGATGCCGCGCGCCCGCGGCGGCAGGTCGGTGACGACGTCGCCGCCGATGAGCACGTCGCCGCGCGTGGGCTCCTCGAGCCCGGCGATCATCCGGAGGAGCGTCGACTTGCCCGACCCGGAGGGGCCGAGGAAGACGAGGAACTCTCCGTCGCGGGTGACGAGGTCGACGTCGTTGACGGCGCCTTCCTCGGCCTTCTTGAACACCTTCGTGAGCCTGCGCGTCTCGACCACCGCCACCGGGCCCTCCGATCTCACGGGGGCTGCCGCCCCCGCCCCGCC